>JAKIZI010000051.1 GCA_022708105.1 Bacteroidota bacterium | reverse complement strand
TATTATTCCTCTTTGATCGGTTCTATGATCATGCATTCTTTAAATGTTTTTCTGTCGAGAAAAGGGTACATGTCTTCCAGTGGCGGCGTAAACATCCTGCCATTGCCGAGATTGCGGGAGGACAGCTTCGGCTCGAAATTCTGTTCGGGATCCAGGACGACCTCGCACAAAACAGGTCCTTTCATTTTTAATACTTTATCCAGGACCGGATTGACTGAGATATTTTTTCCGATTCTGGCAAAATGCAGTCCATAGGCCTCTGCAATTTTTTCCGCATCGGGAAAGCTGATGCCGGAAGCGGAATTGACACCGACAAGCGGTTGGCCAAAAAAAGCATTTTGCGTCTGCCTGATGGAGTGGTATCCGTCATTGTTAAAAAGAAAAATGGTTATGTCCATTTTATCATGAAAGATCGTCTGCAATTCCTGGATATTCATCTGGATGGAGCCGTCACCGGCAACGCAGTATATTTTTCTGCTGGATGCCGTGTAGGCTCCGATCGCGGCAGGAAGATCATAGCCCATCGACGCGCATCCCGAATTGGTATAGAGTCGCTGGCCCTTTTTAATAAAAGCAACTTGAAATGTGACGACACAAGCACTGCCGTTTGCCGTTACAATAATATCGTTTTCTTTTAATTTTTCTGTCAGGGATTCTACAAAGTAATAGGGATTTACTTTTGCTTTTCTTTCCGGGAAGAGTGTGCTTCGTGTCGTAAATTTATTTCTTATTGTCCGGCAGTAATCCATCCACTCTTTTTTTAACTCTATTTTTTCTGATTTCCTCAGCATTGCTTTTATAAAGTCGGCGACATTGGCGTTAACAGGAAGATCAGGGGTAAGGGTAGGTTTTTTCAGCTCATTTTTATCGATATCCACGATTATCTTGAAGGCTGATCTTGCAAACATTTCCCAATGGTAGCTGATCTGCCTGATGTTGAGTCTGCATCCGAGTACCAGAACCAGATCGGCGTTTTGTGTAATAAAATTTCCGCTCCTGTTTCCTACGGTTCCCGGCCTTCCGAAATACAGCGGGTGTTTATCCCAGATAACATCGTGTGCATTCCATGCGGTTACTACGGGAAGATTCAATTTTTTTATCAATTTCTGAAAATCATCATATGCTCCTGAAGAACGCACTGCTGAGCCTGCAAGGATTACCGGTCTTTCCGCTTTCTTAATTTTTTCCAGGATTGATGATACGATCTTGTTGTTTACTTTTGGAGCGTGTTCCTTTTTATCTTCATTGGGATTGTAGTGTTTGAGTTTGTTTGTTTCTATCGTCGCTCCTTGGACATCAAGAGGAATATCCAGCCAGCAGGGGCCGGGTCTGCCGTTTATGGCAAGATAATAAGCTCTTTCCAGATGATAAAGTATCTCATATGGGTTGATTACCATTTCGGCGTATTTGGTCATCGGCGCAACAACTTTTGTAATATCAAATTCCTGATCGCCGAGTTGACGAAGTTTCAGCCCGGTACTTCTGGCCGTTGTGTTGTAACGCACTTGCCCCGAAATGATCAGCATCGGAACTGAATCAAGCCAGCCTCCCAGTACACCGGTAATAGCGTTAGTGCCTCCAGGTCCGCTGGTGACGCAGACTAGCGCAACTTTTCCACTCAGTCTGGCGTAACTCTCTGCGGCCATGGCACAAGCCTGCTCGTGGTGATTGAAAACGCATTTCAGCTTCGGATGTTTGCCGAAAGCATCATTTAAATGCATTGCGCCGCCACCGGTAACAGTGAAAATATGTTTTATATTCTTTTTGGTCAGCCAGTCAGCTATATAATCCGCAACTCTTATCTGCATTTCAATAGACTCCCGATGTTGTGCTTCATATCTGCAAAATATGTTTTTGAGATTAAAGTATATGTAATATTAAACTAAATCAAACATGTAATGTCTAGGCGAAATATTTATTTAAACCTTTCTGATGTTGATACAAATAAGTGGATAACTGAAATATATTTCACTAAGCTTACAATATTAGACTCGAAAAGATCACCTTTAAACAAATAAATTTCTATTTTACAAATAACAGTTTCATCTTACTTGAATTTGTCTTTGTAAAACCAGTGATAATGACAAATAATAAAATTAACATGATCAGCGGATCAATTAAAACTCCTGAATAAAATTTATATTTTATTATAAAACGGAAATTTTTTGGCATTAACAATAAGGAAAATAAAGTCATATATAAAATATCAATTTTTCCTTGTTTATCAGTATTGATATACAGATAAAGGGGAACAAAAAAATGGATTAACTTATAATTACTGGATGCATAAGGGAAAAGACACATTGAAATAGTTAAAATGACTACTTTTTTCCAAAATTCTGTTTCGTAAAAAATAACATAAAAGGCTAAGAATGCGAAAAAAACAAAAACAAATATTAAATAAGGGTTTAACAATTCCTCTATGGTTAAGTTCACATGGAAATAATATACAAAAAACTTCAATACTCCAAATAATGAATGTCCGTAATCAAAGCCTGCGCCCCTAATGACATATACCAAATTAAAGAGCTTCATATTTAAAAGCATCCTTTGAATATTGTCTGTTAAACTTCCAGATAGAAATAATAATGAAATTACAGAGACTGCAACTGTAAATATTACAGTATATACAGCCTCTTTATATCTTCTGTCGGATAGGAACAAAATTAAAAATACCGCAGGAAAAAGCTTCATCGATATTGCTAATGAAAGAAATAGCGCGCTGATCATAAACTTTTTATTTTGATAAAAATATATAAATAATGCCAGAAAAATGAAAACGAAAGATTCGAAATTTGCTCTGTCAATTAAAAACAAGACTGGATACGAAAAAAATGAAAATATAAATACGTTCCTGAAGTCAGCTACGTTATTGTTTATGCGAATGTATTTTAACGAAAATATTATAAAGAAATAGAAGAACACTATGACAAATAAATAAAAAGATAGCATTGGTAGTCTTATGAAACTGAAAATGTTTATTATAATATAAGTAAAAGGGAAATAACTTCTGTTTGGTGAAGGTTCTGCCGGGAGATACTGACTCCATTTGAATACCACATTAAAAAAGTCGTTGAATCTATCTTGAGGTATAAAAAGAAAATGATTATCAGGGAAAATATAATAGAAAAGAATGCCTAGGGAAAATCCTACTAACGCGAATAAACTAAAATATTCTACTTTTTTGTTTTTGTCCAAGTTAATGTGTCTCCTTTACAAAATCATTACTTCCGAAATGAATGCAAATTTCCCGCGTCGAAATTAAATTTGAATTGATAATCAGACACACAAATATTCAAATACAAAATTCTCCATACGGGTAAAGTTATTTCCCGAATCTCAGTTTAATCAGGGTAAATATGTAGGAAACCATAAAGAGAAAAAGATTGCGCTTTGTTTCTCCAAACATTCTTTTTTTAAAAGAAAACGGGACCTCTTTTATTTTTAAATTATTATTTATTTTTTTTAATTTAAATAATATTTCTTCTACAATATCGAAATTGTTGCAATATAAATTAAGATTTCTTAATAAATCTCCTCTGTATAATTTGAAACTATTGGAAACATCCTTGCATCTTAAATTGAGGACTATTGAATAAACGATATTTACAACCCAACTCATAAGAATCAGGATACGGTTATTATCCGTTGCCCCTCCTTCAATGTATCTCGAAGCAATGACCACATCATAATCATCTTTATACTGGTATAATTTATTGATGAATTCAGGGGAATGCGAGCCGTCTGCATCCATAAAAATTATATATTTCCCTCGTGCATTCATTATGCCTGTGCGTACCGCATCTCCGTAATTATTTCCATTTGTTCTGTTTAAGTAAGTTACATTATTATTTTTGCAGACATCCTCCGTGTAATCCATGGCATGCATGGCATCAATAACTAATATTTCATAATCATTCCCCAGCTTTTGCATTTCGTTTTTAAGTCTGGGAATAATTATTCTAAGATTTTCTTCTTCCAGGTAAGAAGGTATGATCACCGCAACTTTAATATGATTACTCATAAACCTTCTATCCACGTTATCATTTTTTTGATACCGCTGATTTTATCTACGTTCGGCTGCCAGTTTAATAAATTTCTAATTTTCGTCATATCAGCAACAAATATTTTTTGATCGCTTTCCCTGGGAGGAAGTTTTACATAGTTCAAAGTAACTTCTGATTCCCGCTCCAAAATGATGAACAGTTCCAGTAGTGAAAGGCTGTTCTCCATCCCGCCGCCAATATTAAATGCCTTTCCTTTTGTTGATTCTATTTTTTCGAAAGCTTTAAAGTAGAGATCCACCGCATCATCTGCGTAAAGAACATCTCTGACCTGCTTACCGTTACCGGAAATAGAGAAAGGTTCTTTTGCCAATCCCCTTTTGGTTTCTATGGCCTTCTGGCAAAACCATCCGATCCATCCCTGATCATAAGTTGAGAACTGTCGCCCGCCAAACATCGAAGAGTGACGAAAAACAACAGTTCTTATCCCGAAGATTCGATAATAATCCAACATATATTGATCCGCGCTTCCTTTTGAACATCCATACGGTGAATGGAATTCTAAAGGGATAGTTTCCGGGAATCCGAGAGGGAATTTTTCACAAACATATCGTGTCTCTTTTTCGTTATACTCGGCCCACTCTATGTCTCCGTAAACTTTGTTAGTTGAAGAATAAACGACGATGCTTTCCGGAGAAAACATCTTTACGGCGTTCAGAACATTAAATGAGCCTAAAGCATTTATTTCAAAATCAATTTTTGGATCAGCGATGGAGGTAGTCATTGCTACTTGTCCGGCCAGATGAAATATGACATCTGGTTTTATATCTTTTATGACATGGTTTATTTGTTCAGTCATTCTTACATCTGAATTATAAAATTTAAATTTTCCATTTGATTTCAGCCACTCGAGGTTATCATCACTGTTTTTTCGATATAAATTATCAATTATAAAAAGCTCATAATTTCTCTTGAATGTTTCTAAGGCCAGGTTGCTGCCCAAAAAACCGCATCCGCCTGTTATCAGTACTCTCATTTTTTTATTTTATCCTTCTCCATGATTATTGTTTGCTCTAATCCTTCTTCTAATGTGAATTTTGGCTTCCACTTTAATTTACATATTTCAGTTATGTCTGCTTTGCTACTCATAATCTCATTTTCTCTGTACGGGATAACACCGAAATTTAATGCAGTTTCAGTATTCCGGGCGATGCTTTTGACTAATTTGACAAAATCTTTCAGCTTAATAGATTTTCCCGTTCCTATCTCATATCTTAGAAATCCCTTCCTTAATTTCTCTATGTTTTTTGTTATCGTTATGAAGGCATCCACGACATCGTCTATATAGATAAAATCTCTTTCCTGATTGCCTTCCGTCAAATCTATTTTTTTAGCATTGTTTAAAATGCTGTCGATAATATAAGAAACAAATTTAGTATTATCATCATATGGCCCATAGAAATGTTCTAAGGCTACATTTACACATATCATCTCATTTGCATACAGCTCAAGCCATTCTCTAAATTGATTCTTTGACAATGAGTAATAGCTTACTCTTTTATCCAAAATCGTATCCGTATTGATGAAACAGTTTATTCTGGTTTTCTTTCCGAGTTCAAGTAGTTGCAGAGGCATGGTCAGGTTGGCTTGCATCAATGATAAAGGTTCTATGTCTCTTCGGCCGTAGTTTGTAGCACAATGAAGTATTATATCTATTTTATTTTCCGTGAAAATATTTTCCAGGGCTATTTGGTCAATGTTATAGGATTTTACGTTATCGGTAATATCATCAATTCTATAGGTATTTGAAAAACTTCTTTTCAGGACAATTACATTATAATTCTCGATAATAAGTTTCTTAATGATGTTGCTTCCTAAAAAACCAGTGGCGCCTGTGGGAATCCCCCCCGAAAGTTGTGCCAATGTTAATTAGAGTGTAGAATAAAAACACTTTAAGGGAGGCACAGATGAAGAAGCGATTCACAGAGGAGCAGATCATCGGTATTTTGCAGGAGGCGGAAAGAGGCGAGAAGGTCATGGACGTCTGCCGCAAACATGGAATCAGCGACGCGACGTACTACAACTGGAAAGCCAAGTATGGGGGTATGACCGTAAGCGATGCCAGGAAGCTGAGGTCCATGGAGGAAGAGAACCGTCGGCTAAAACATATCGTTGCCGATTTGACATTGGATAATCAGGCGTTAAAGGCCGTCATCGAAAAAAAGTTTTAAGCCCAGGGTTCGGAGAGAAGCGGTCGGATTTGTTATCGAGAGCTTTGGGCTGAGCATAAGGCGGTCATGCAAGCTGATAGGGTTAAGCAGAAACACCTTACGTTATGAGGCCAAATCGGACAAAGACGAGGCGTTGAGAAAGCGATTAAAGGAACTTGCAGAGGAACGACGTCGATCCGGCTGCCAGATGTTTCATGCCATAGCGAAACGAGAAGGCTTCGTCATAAACCATAAGCGGACAGAACGGATATACAAAGAAGAAAAGCTGTCCTTAACCATACGGAGGCGTAAGAAAAGATCATCCCATGCAAGGGTGGAGATACCCAGAGCAAAGAAACGGAATGAATTATGGAGTCTGGATTTTCTGCATGATGCACTGGGCAACGGAAAAAAGATAAGGATATTGCCGATTATTGACACGTTTACAAAGGAATGTCACAGAATTGAAGTAGACCAATCCATAGGCGGCAGACGGGTTACGTCCTTACTCAGCGAAGCATCTTTGATGCATGGGCAGCCGGAGAACATTGTCGTAGACAATGGGCCGGAGTTTATCAGCAATGCAATGGATGAATGGGCATACAACCGGAAAGTGAAGCTGCACTTTATCCGGCCGGGGAAACCGGTTGATAATGCCTTTATGGAAAGTTTCAACGCAAGGCTTCGGGAAGAGTGTTTGAACGTCAACTGGTTTAGAAGCATTGAACATGCAAGAGAAGTGATTGAAGAATGGCGTATGGATTACAATGAAAACCGGCCTCACAGCACGCTGGGTTTTCTCACGCCGAAGGAATTTGCACAAAAAGAAAAAACTATGTTACTGAAAAACTCTAATACACAATGGCACTACAACTGGGGGTAGTTCACTGTCATTAAAACAATTTTTTTCAATATAAGAATCCTTTCAAATAGTATTTTTGAATACAACTATATAGAAAAATTAGATAACTTTTATACATACCAAATAATCAATTGATAAACGAAATAATGACAAGCAATTAATATAGAATCAAATTTACAGAGAACACAACGAATTATTACGTTGAATATTACAAATGTAATGCTTCTATTAAAGAAGCCATCAATTAGTTCATTTCTTATAAATAGGAAAGTTCTTTTGGTATGTCAAATGTTTTGTAGCAAGAAATCTTAATCAAGGAAAAATATTTTTTATAAATTCTCTTCAAAAATGTTTTTTATTTTAAAGCACTTAGGTTCTTAATTTGACAACAATATGATTATAAAGTATGTGATTCATTATTTTGAACTAGGCCGATAAAAAAACGTTCAAAAATTCACGTAATGTTGATAATATCTGTTGTTATAAACAGATACGAAAGTATTGCAAAATCTCTAAAGGATCGTACAAGTCATTGAAAGAGATCCGTTAAAAGGATGTTCCTGAATGAACAACGTCTGTGGCGGAAATATATTAAATTGTAAAGATGAGATGTTAAATTGCATTACCAAGGATGTCATTTTAAGGAGAATCAGATTCTGCATAATTTTTCTAGCCTCGGGATTTATCCTGGGTGCAGCATTCTGCTTTTTTTATAAATTTTTTCTCGGATTGGATTATCCTTTTTCAACTTTTCTATTCAGGCCTCACGACAGATTTCAAGATTTTCTGGGCGTCCTTCGGATGACCGCCGACCGTAATCCCTATCAGACCAAAATTGTGGAGGGAATATGGGGGCACTATCCCGTGGAAGCCAGCAACTATTTTCCTTTTACTCATCTTTTGCTTTATCCTTTTACCCTCATGAATCAGTATTTAAGTTTGTTAATATATTCCCTGTTCGTTATTTGTTTTTGGTTTTTTGCTTCTGCCAAAGTACTTGATAAGGGATTGTTTGAAAGCAAAATGCAAAGGTTCATTGATATTCTTGTAATAACGCTGATGAATTATCCGCTCTTGTTTGTGCTTGACCGCGGAAATATTGAGGGGATCGTCTTCATATTCCTGGCTTATGCCGTATGGTTTTATTCAATGGGACGCGGCAAATGGTCCGCTGCGTTTATAGGACTTGCTGCTGCGATTAAGGGTGCACCGATACTGTTTCTCTTATTTTTTATTAAAGAACACCGCTGGAAGGAGCTTATGATTGGTATAACAGTGACCTTTTGTTCTTCTCTGGTTGCACTGCTTTTTCTGGAAGGTGGGGTGCTGAGAAATTTGATCCTGTTTAAAGATGCAATGCGGAATTTCGGAGAATTCCTTCTCATCGGTCATAACGGGATTACACACAGCATCAGCCTTTTTGGCATGGCGTACTCAATCTGGTTGTTAATTAACAGGTTCTTCATGGATGTGGCATCTTTAAAGCCGATTGTCACGGGTTATAATGTTGTGGCTGGAATTATAGGAATCGCGGCAATAGCATATGTTTATTTTTCCAGACTTGAATTATGGAAAGCATGGTTTGTTTTGGTGGCGGCGATGCAGTTGTTACCGTTTCCGTCTTATGATTATAAGTTGATTAACACTTTCTTGCCCTTGTTTTTGCTAATCCGCTGCGGCAGAGCGACGCAATGGACTACAGCCTATCTTACTCTTTTATGTCTTATTATAGTTCCAAAAGGATTTTGGATTTTGTTCCTTGATGTTCGCTGCGGCACAATTCTCAACCCGCTGCTCATATTGATCGTATGCATAATGATTATTATGGAGCAATATAAAGGGGGGCGTTTGCATTCGACGAGTATTCCGGTTTCATGATATCTTTATCAATGTCAAGGGTCTCTATCTTCTTCTGAAGAATATATAAATATTAATGATTTTTTAACGCCGTCTTTGTTAGGAATTGTAGATTTTTGAATATTCTTATATGATGTTAAAAATTTTAGGAATAGTTTATGAAGGTTAGCATTCTCGGTGCCCGGGGACAAATTGCCAGAAGTCTTATTTCAATTTATATCGATCAGGGCGAATTGTCCAACCTTGTGCTTTATACCAGAGAGCCTGAAAGATTGATTTTAGAAGTCAAGAATGCAGAAATTTATCACTCAAAGGATTTCGCACATCACGATCATGATGTCATTATCAATTGTATAGGCATATCCAATTTAAAAGGTCGGATGGATTCCGGTCCGGAAATCTTTAAAATCCATGAGACCTGGGATAATCTGATTCTGAATTATCTGAAAAAAAATGAAAAATCTCTTTATATCAGTTTGAGCAGCGGTGCCGTGTATGGTAAAAATTTTCAGAATCCTGTTGAGGAAAAGTCTTGTTTTCTAAACGGAGTGACGGAAATTTTACCCGCGGACTATTATGCCGTGTCCAAACTTAATTCCGAAGCCAAGCACAGGTCTTTTGAGAAGATGAGCATTGTTGATTTAAGGATTTTCAGCTACATTAGCAAATATATAGATTTTGAGTCCAATTTTCTTGTTTCTGAAGTAATGACGGCCATAAAAAATAAACAAACTTTTGTTACAAATAATATAAATATTACAAGAGACTATCTTCATCCTGAAGATATGGTGCAGATTATTGATCTTGTAATAAAACTCTGGCAAGAAGTTGGTGTTCTCAATGACGCTTATAATACTTACAGTAAGAAGCCGATAGCCAAACTGGATATGCTGAAGCATCTTGCCGGAATATATGATCTGAGATGTGAAGTCAGAAAAGGAACTAAAAAGGAATCTTCCGCCACCGGTTTTAAAATGAACTATTATTCAATCGACAAAAAACTTCAGCAACTGGGGTATGAACCGCGGTATTCTTCTCTCGATGCAATAATAAAAGTATTTGGTGAGGTGCTATGAAAAAGATTTCAATTGTCACCGCCTGTTACAATGAAGAGGAAAATGTTGAAGCTCTTTATAATGAGGTGAAGAAAATATTTCAGGAAGAGCTGAAAGATTATGAATATGAGCATATCTTTATCGATAATGCCTCGGAAGATACGACAGTTTCTATTTTGAAAAAAATAGCGCGTGAGGATAAGAATATCAAAATCATAGTCAATTCTAGAAATTT
>JAKIZI010000050.1 GCA_022708105.1 Bacteroidota bacterium | reverse complement strand
CACAGCACCGCCGCCTCTGCTTTTTGCCGGGCCTGCGCGCGTGCTTCGTGGCAGATTGTATTGTGACTGCCAGAGCTAACTCTTTTTGATTTGGGGGCTTACTTTTTGAAAAACAAAATCGTGCACTTGATTATCAGGGACTTTTGATTGGTTTTTCTCTGTTTTTATTTTTCCCCGGACAACAATAAAAAATTATAAAATAATTTGAGATATGTAATAGAGTTTTCACAAATGATACGACCTGCTACACCTTTGAATTTGTTGATGTATTATTTATATTAACCGAATGTTATAACATCCCAAGTAGTTCAATAAAACCCACAGCCCTTGCCTTTCCAAGTGAGGTTGTAGGCGGAATTTATATAACTGATTATTAATAACTTTTAGTTATACACACGAAGAATCATGCCGTCGTACCGCGTTCTGTATGTTTTAAGGGGAAAACGGGCAGGTCCGGCAATTACTCCACCGTCAATAATGTTAAATTGTGAGCCGCAATGTTCATCAATGAGGGTTAAACCGCTCTCTTCAACACTAATCCAAGCTTCATTATTTTCCCAATCGTAAGGGCAAGCTCTGTCGTAAGCACAAAAAGTTGCGTTGTCGAGCCGATAGACAACAATACCGGCCACCCCGCCCGTAAAATACATATATCCACCAATATAGTTTAAGTCGAGATAGCTGACACTATTGGGATATATTGTAAAGTTTACATTCACTTCCGGAATTGTAGGATGTTGATATCCATCACATTGGCATAAAAAAAGACCTATCAATAAAGAAAAATATAAAGAAACTCTTTTCATTGTGTTTGCTCAAATAAATATGCAAATGTACAATTTTTCTTATTCATAACCCCTTGATTTATGAAATATTAAAAAAATTGATGTACTTTTGCAATTCAGAATCAGAAAAATATAATTCTATGAATAGCAACGAAATACGCTCATCTTTTTTAGATTTTTTCAAAACCAAAGCACACACGATTGTCCCGTCGGCACCGATGGTAATCAAGAATGACCCGACCTTGATGTTTACCAATGCGGGGATGAACCAATTTAAAGATATATTCTTAGGCAACGCTCCAAAGAAACATTTACGTATTGCAGATTCTCAGAAATGCCTTAGAGTATCGGGAAAACATAACGATTTGGAAGAGGTTGGAAAAGATACTTACCATCACACGATGTTTGAGATGTTGGGAAATTGGTCTTTTGGAGATTATTTTAAAAAAGACGCCATTGACTGGGCATGGGAATTTTTAACTGAAGTGTTGCAATTGGATGCGAATAGACTTTATGTAACTGTTTTTGAAGGAGATAAAGAAGACCATACCGAAGCGGATGAAGAGGCCAAAACGATTTGGAAAAAACATCTGCCCGAAAACAGAATTATATACGGCAATAAAAAGGATAATTTTTGGGAAATGGGAGATAGCGGTCCATGCGGCCCATGCTCTGAAATTCATATCGACATTCGCGAAGATAGCGAACGCGCCAAAATCGACGGAGCCACGCTCATCAACAAGGACAATCCCCTGGTTATTGAAATTTGGAATTTAGTATTTATTCAATTCAACCGTTTGGCTTCAGGAGTATTAGTCCCTTTGGCAGAAAAGCATGTTGATACCGGTATGGGATTTGAGCGGCTATGTATGGCAGTTCAAGGGAAAAAGTCAAATTACGATACCGATGTTTTCCAACCTTTGATTCAATATATTGCAGACATTACTCATAATCAATATGGGAAAGAGACCTCTACGGATATTGCGTTGCGAGTGGTAGCGGATCATCTTCGTGCAGTAAGTTTTGCTATTGCAGACGGACAATTGCCTTCCAATAACGGAGCAGGTTATGTTATTCGCCGAATTTTACGTAGAGCAATCCGTTACGGATATACATTTCTCAAGGTTGATGAGCCGTTTATTCATCGAATTGTGCCTGTATTAGTGAATCAAATGGGAGAACAATATGCTGAATTAAAATCACAACAAGAACTTATCCAAAAAGTAATTCAAGAAGAGGAAAACTCGTTCCTCAAAACACTCTCTTCTGGTATTGCCAAATTTGAAAATTACTGTCAGAAAAATCCCGACAGACAAATTATTGAAGGAGACTTTGCTTTTGAACTATTCGATACATTCGGATTTCCGATAGATTTAACACGATTGTTGGCTGCAGAGAAAAATAAAACGGTCGATATGGAAGGCTTTCAACAGGGATTGGAGGAACAAAAAAAACGTTCCCGTGCCGCGGCAGCCATCGAAACTGACGATTGGATAGAACTGATTCCAAACGTACAACATGCCGAATTTGTGGGATATGATACCCTTAATTGTAATGCCCGCATTGTTAAGTACCGACAACTTAAAAGCAAAGGCAAACAATATTACCAATTGGTATTGGATAAAACTCCTTTCTATGCAGAGTCCGGAGGACAAGTCGGGGACAGCGGTATCTTAGAAAGTATTCATGAAAAAGTTATCGTAACCGATACCCTTAAAGAGAATAACCTGACGGTGCATATTGTATCTCAATTGCCTGAAAATTTGACAGCGACATTTACCGCAAAAGTCAATACCGAAGAGCGTTTCAATACACAAAATAATCATAGTGCTACGCACCTTCTTCATTATGCCTTACGAAAAGTTTTGGGAGAACATGTGGAACAGAAAGGATCTTTGGTTTCTCCGGAGCGTCTGCGCTTCGACTTTTCTCATTTTTCTAAAATGACTCCGGAAGAGTTGGCCAAGACCGAAGAGATGGTCAATGAGTTGATTCGACAAAACACCCCGATTGATGAATCACGTAATATTCCCATTGAAGAAGCTAAAAAACAAGGCGCCATGGCATTGTTTGGGGAGAAATACGGGGACGAAGTAAGGGTTATCCGTTTCGGTCATTCCGTAGAATTGTGCGGAGGAACCCACACGACGGCCACCGGAAATATCGGGTTGTTCAAAATTACTTCGGAAAGTGCCATCGCTGCCGGAGTTCGCCGTATTGAAGCTGTGACCGGAAAAGCTGCGGAACATTATGTTAATGGATTTATTGCTCTTCACGATGAATTGAAAAGCTATCTTAATTCCAATAATCTCATGCAGGCAATTGAAAAATTGACGCAAGAAAATGAAAAAATGGGAAAAGAGTTAGCTCTTCTGCAGCAAGAGAAAATTCAGCGTTTCGTGCAAGAGATGTCCCAAAAAAATTCCGAAATTAACGGAATTCAAATCATTCGCGAGTTTCGCAATGTAGATGCGGAATTAATGAAACAAGCTGCTTATCAACTTAAAGAAAAGAGCAATAATACTGCCATTGTCTTTGGAACGAATGCCGGAATGAAACCTTCCGTTATAGTGGCTCTGTCAGAAGATTTAGTTGCCAAAGGAATCAATGCTTCTACCATCATTCGTGGGATTGCCTCCCTAATTCAGGGCGGCGGTGGCGGACAGCCTTCACTGGCGACCGCCGGCGGTAAAAATTGCGACGGCACCGAATCGGCCATTAATAAAGCAGTGGAGATGATTACAACGCAATTATCTGGAAGTGCCCAATAACGAGACTACCAACTTCTTTGCGCTTGAAAATATCGGAAAAAAGTTGTATTTTTGTCGCTTAATTATGTGAATAAGATGATTCCTATTTCCATTATTTGTCCGGTTTATAATGAAAAAAAATATATTGCCGCTTGTATTGAGTCGGTATGGAGTTGTGATTATCCGAAGGATTTAATGGAAATAATCTTCGTGGACGGAATGAGTCGGGACGGCACACGCGAGATTATCGCCGAATATCAACAAAAGCTTCCTCAAATCCGATTGATAGACAATCCGAAACAGACGGTTTCACCTGCCCTCAATATGGGCATTAAAGCCGCTCAGGGGGAGTATATTTTCCGCATTGATGCTCATGCCCAATATCCGAAAAATTACTTTTCGGTGCTGCTGCAATATATGATAGAATTAAAAGCAGATAATGTCGGTGCCGTATGGAATACGCTTCCGCCAGATACATCTGTTGTATCAAAAGCCATTGCTGCAGTACTTACAACTCCTTTCGGAATAGGAAATGCATATTATAGAATCGGTAGCAAAGAGATTCGCCAAACCGATACCGTTCCTTTCGGCTGCTTTCATAAATCTCTGTTTGAAAAAATTGGTTATTTTGACGAAGAATTAATCCGCAATCAAGATGATGAATTTAATGGAAGAATTATCAAAAACGGAGGAAAAATATTTCTCATTCCGTTTGTGGAGGTCAACTATTACGGTCGTGATACATTAAGTAAAACCTCCAAGATGTTTTACCAATATGGCTTATTTAAACCCTTGGTCAATAAAAAGCTGGGGACTCCAGCCACGCTGCGCCAATTTGTTCCGCCGTTGTTTGTAATTACACTCATTCTCACCCCACTTTTGTTATGGATTTTACCCTCTTTGGGGGTAGTCTTCTGTTCCGTCATTGCGCTCTATCTGCTTCTTAATTTCGGGATTAGTCTATACGAAGCAACTCAACTGAAGTGTTTTCCCATCTTTTTGTTACTGCCCGTTACCTTTTTTATCGTACATGTCAGCTACGGGTGGGGTTATTTAACCGGCATCGTGAAGATTTTGCGAAAACGACCTTTTGCAGTTCAAATAAACCGTTAGCAGTTCATGAAAAACAGAAGTTTATTTCATTTTAATATCTTCTACGGACTACTACTTCTGGCCGTGGGCACCATGCCCTTTGCCAAATTTCTGCTTCTCCCAATTCTGCTCCTGATGTTTCTCAATTATGTGTTTGAATGGAATTGGAAAGAAAAACGCCAACACATCAAAAACAATGCATTGTCCGGATATACGATCCTTTTTACTTCTCTTTTCCTGTGTTATGTTGCAGGCTTGCTGTACACTTCAAATTATAGTGACGCGCTGAGTAATCTCGAAGGCAAACTTGCGCTCTTTATTGCACCGTTGGCGATTTTCTCTGCCAACCCGAAACACTTCACCGCCCGTAAGGTGAATCAATTGTTTATCCTTTTTATTATTTCCTGTTCCTTGCTGGTGCTGACCAACCTTTCTATTTCTTTGGTTCAATATCTTAAAACCGGAGAAATTACCCAATTTTTCTATATCAATCTCTCGCATTTTATGCATCCCTCCTACGGAGCAATGTACATAACCGTTGCCTTGACATTATCAGTTTATTTTCTCTTTTTTTCTTCGCTGAAAATGAGCCGTTTGCTTAAAACAGGGCTTTGGGTTTCGATTCCTTTTTATGTGCTCTATATTTTCTTATTGCAATCCAAAGCGGGGATACTCGTCTTCGGATTATTGATTTTTGTCCTATGTCTCTATCTCATCAATTATCAAAAACGTCGAATTACTTTATCTTTTCTTTTTGTCGGTTTGATGATCTTTGCTGCCTGGCTTTTGATTTTCAAAGTCTCTTCGCCCGAAAACCGATTGCGACAAGCCATAGAAACCCTTCGGAGCAATGAGCGGCTTCAATCTTCCTGGGACGGAACCCTTCAACGTGTTGCGGTTTGGCAAGCGGCTTCAGATTTGAGCATCGAAAATCTGCCTTTCGGAGTGGGAACCGGCGATGTTAAAGATGTTCTGCTGGAACGCTATAAGCAAGAAAAACTGACCATCATCCTGAATAAAAAATTGAATGCCCACAATCAATACTTGCAAACATTTTTGGGATTGGGTATTCCCGGACTCTTGTTATTGCTTTCCTTCCTGTTGGTGCCATTCTCGCTGGCGTGGAAGAAGAAAAAGAAGAATTTTCCTTATATGGCCTTTATCCTCATTGTGCTTCTCAATTTTCTGGTCGAATCTATGTTGGAAACACGCGCAGGTACCAATTTTATAGCCCTTTTTAATTGTCTGTTTGCCTACCTGATTAATAAGCCCGAAATACAAGCACCTTCCCCTGAGGAAATTCAATCTTGAAACAGTTTTCCAGCGCTTCGTTCAGACTGCCTTCCCAAAAATAATCAAATTGTTTCTCCTTTACCGGATATTTGAGTTGATGAAAGGTTACCGGGGTATCTGCAAAAGTAAAAATGGAAATCTGTTGTCCCGGATATGAAGAGAGGGCGCTGGTGCCAAAAAGAGGAGTGAAAATACCGAAATTGGTCGCCATTAATAAGGGTATCTCGGCTCCGTAGGTCAGTAATAAGCTGATGTTGGCGAGTTCATGGTCCTCCCGCAATCCCGACGCCCCCACAATGGCAACAGCTTCCCCGTAATAGTGCTCCTTGCAATATCGGATCGATTTATGCAAATCACAATAGGTATCATCCCGATTTTCCAGAAATATAGTGCTGTACTTAAGGCGTTGTTCAGGGGTAATTGAATCGCCGTCCCCAATAATTAAATCGGGTACAAATCCCAATGCTTCCAAATGCTCTATGGCTCCGTCGCAACAGATGATCCGCTCTGCCTGTTGCAACAACTTCAGACACGCTTCGTGCTTCGGCGGCTCTCCGTTGGCCACAATTACCGTTTTATAGCAAAGAAACTCATCTTCATAAAAATCACTATTCATTCGAAAGAAATTTTCAAAAACGATTACGGAAAGAATTTCTTATTAAATATAATCACGAGGATAACTCCAACCGTAATGCAACTGTCTGCAATGTTAAAGATGGCAGGGAAAAAATAGGACCCCCCGAATATGGGAAGCCAATCCGGCAAAGGAAATAAATTAAAGTCAAACATATCCACGACTTTCCCATAGAAAAAAGGAGCATAACCACCCTCCGGAGGGAAAAGTGTTGCAACGGCAAAAGGCGTACTTTCATTGAAAATTAACCCGTAGAACAAGGAATCGACGATATTTCCCATTGCTCCGGCAATAATCAACGAAAAAACGGAAATGATTAATAAATCGGCTTTAGATTGTTTAATCAGGCGAAACAGATAATAGAACATAAAGCCGGTCAGTAGAATCCGAAATATCGAAAGCAATAATTTGCCTACATTATCACCGAAACTCAACCCGAAAGCCATCCCTTCATTCTCGATGAAACGAAGATTAAACCAATTTCCCAAAACAGGAATAGATTCTCCTAAGGCAAAATGTGTTTTTACCCAAATTTTAAAAATCTGGTCAGCCAACACAAGGAATAAAATAATACCAATTGATATAAGCGAATATTTCTTTCGTGTCACCTTACCCTTTTTTCTCGTTAACCTTCGCATCAAAACTTAGTGTGGCATGAGGAACAACCAATAAACGCTCCTTAGCAATTAATTTGCCGGTAACGCGACAAATGCCGTACGTTTTATTTTCAATGCGTACCAACGCTGCCTCCAAATTCTTAATATACTTATCGAGACGTGAAGCCAAACGGCTATTTTCCTCTTTCGATAACACTTGATTGCCCTCTTCAAGAATCTTAAATGTCGGGGAAGTATCCATCGTATCATTACCCGTATTATTGTATGCCTCCATATATATCTGCATATCTTCCTTGGCCTTTTCAATCTTACTCTCAATAAGAACACGAAACTCGTGTAATTCTTCGTCAGAATATCTAACTACATTATTTTCTGCCATGACTTATAATATTTAGTGATTAAGATTGCAAATATAATAAATATTATTATTCAAACACATCTTTTTATTTAAGTCAAAATCTACATTTTTCTTATCACAAATATGATTTTATGAATGCTAATTATGATTGTTTTGATAATTTACCTATTAAAGGCAATAAATCTTCGGGATTTTGAATAAGTTCATCGGCACCGTTTTCTATCAATTCTTTTTCGGCACGGAATCCCCAAAGCACTCCTATTGTGTAAATTCCGGCACTTTTTCCGGTTTTCATATCCACCGCTGTATCGCCCACATATAAGGTCTCTTCTTTTTTAATTTGGGTTTGTGCTAAAATCTCATACACCACATCCGGATTGGGTTTTGTCGGAACTTCCGGTTTTTGCCCCATGGCAGCAGCAAATTTTATCGAAGGAAAATAATAGTCGAGCAAAGGAGCTATTTCCCTGTGAATTTTATTGGAAGCAACCGCAATTTGAACATTCTTGGATTGCAGTTGATTCAAGACAGGTATCATGCCCTCGTACGGGGCCGTTTTATCTATCTTATGCAACGTATAATAAGCGAGAAAATCAGTTTCTATGGAATGAAGCAATTCCGGCTTTTGGAGCACCTCATTCGGGACTGTCCGTTCAATCAATTTCCTGATGCCGTCCCCCACAAAATATTTGTACGCTGCAACCGGATGCGCAGGATAGCCGTACTGTCGTAAAATATGATTACAACTATCCGCTAAATCATCCAACGTATTTAGCAGTGTTCCGTCCATATCAAAAATAACCAATTTTACCATCTTCTCTATGTTGAATAAAATCTTTATTTCATGATTACTTATTTTGAATATAAACCGATAGCGAAATCTGAGTTTTTAAAGGTTCACGATCTTTAATAATATATTCAAATGATTGATTTTCAATGTCATTAATATACAAATCAAAAATATAAAAACCGGGATGCAACACAATGGAAAATTGATTATTGTGTATATTCGGACGATATGTTCCTACAATATTTTTGTTTCCGGCATCTCTGACAATTATTTTGTAACTTTCATTTGTTCCGGAATTATTCATTTCAATCGCCACACTATCAGCATTATATAACTTCGTATTCATAACATAATATGGAGGATCAACATCAAGAAAAGAGACTTTATAAATGTCTAAATCTCCCATTCCATTTTCTCGAAAATCGCTTATGTAAGCGTATCTTCCGGATTTAGAGACGGAGATGGTTTTGTTATCTTCGGGCGTATTGATAGGGAATCCCATATTTTCCGGTATTGAAAAAGACATGGTTCGTTCATCCCATTTACATTTAAAAATATCATATCCTCCAATGCTATTATGACCTTGAGAGGCAAAATAAAAAGTGGAGCCGTCGGGGGCCAAATAGGGAAAATTATCTTCATACTGCGTGTTGATGATATTACCGGCATTGAATGGAAAACTCCAATCTCCGTTGGGTAATTTTCGTGAATAATAGATATCCAATCCGCCGAAGCCACCCGGAGCATCGGATGAGAAAAACAACCAATTTCCATCCGGGGAGATCATCGCAGCCATTTCCCGCCCATCTGTATTGACAGTAAAACCTAATCTTTCGGATCTTTGAAAATTCTTTTTGAGTTTGGTTGAGATAAATAGATCATCAATCCCGTATTGATTATTAACACAAATCAATATCGTTTGACCATCCGCGGAAAGACCAACAATATCTTCAATATAAGCAGAATTGATTGTATTGGGTAGTTTTTTCACTTTATCCCATGTATCTCCGTTATACTCCGCAACATAAATATCCGAAGTTTTAAATCCATCTATATCTGTTACAGCAGGTCTATTTTTATCTCTTTTGGTAGAAAAATAGAGGGTTGCTTCATCTTCATCTATGTATGGATTAAAATCTGGAAATTCGCTATTGATATCTTCTCCGACATTTTGAATAGATACATTAACACGAAGTGGAATAAGAATTTTGGCATTTTCGCACATTTCGATATATCGTTTTGCCGGCAAATCTCCCTCATCTTCTTTGGTCACTTTTTTCAAAAATTCATTAAAACTTTTAATAGCATCATCAAATCGATAACACAACATATATGCTCTTCCTAAATCGTAATGAAGATACGGATCACTATTCCTATTTTGTATTGCTCGTTCTAAGTGTTCTACTGCTTTAGATTTATCAATATTGGTAGTCAAATAGGCATACCCGATAAGTGCATTATATTCTTTATCATTTCTGTCTATTTTTAAAAGTTCGTTGAGATGTCTAATGGCTTCGTGCATATTTCCTGAAGCAAACACCTCTCGTGTTTTTTTCGCATCCGTAAAAACGCTCCCTGATTGAGCAAGAATCAATGGCGTAATAAAAAAATTCAATAATAAAGAGATCCCGATAAGGGGTTTTAGAATATAATTGGTCATACAAATATAGTTTTACGATAAGATAACGATAAGTAATTGGAAAAATTACTTGATTAAGAATGGGAATTTATCAAAATTCTTAAGTGCAATACCGGTTCCGCGGGCAACTGCCTTAAGCGGATCGTTTACGACATGAACATTTAGCTTCGTCTTTTTGGCAATACGTTTATCCAACCCTCTAATCAAAGACCCTCCACCGGCCATATAAATTCCATTTCTATAAATATCTGCCGATAATTCGGGCAGAGTATC
>JAKIZI010000004.1 GCA_022708105.1 Bacteroidota bacterium | reverse complement strand
GCGGGATACTCTTTGGAATAACTTCCCGGAATCACCACCGAATTTTCGGGGACGACTCCTTTATACTCGGTTGGTTGCGGTTGGGTAACATCAATAATTTTAGTAGATTGAGTCAGAGAGACATTGGCGGCAATAACCGCTCCCTGTTTCACATGGACACCTTCGACGATAATGGCGCGGGAACCGATAAAGCAGTCGTCTTCGATAATCACGGGTGCCGCTTGTATCGGCTCCAAAACGCCGCCAATTCCTACGCCCCCACTCAGGTGCACATGGCGTCCGATTTGAGCACAAGAACCCACCGTCGCCCAAGTATCCACCATAGTTCCACTCCCCACATAGGCTCCGATGTTGACATACGAAGGCATCATCACCACGCCGGGTTCAAGATAGGCTCCGTAGCGCGCAATCCCATGAGGCACTACCCGCACCTGCCGACGGGCAAAATCTTTTTTCAAAGGAATTTTATCGTAAAACTCAAAAGGTCCTGCTTCAATGGTTTCGAGCTCCTGAATCGGAAAATAGAGAAGTACGCCCTTTTTAATCCATTGATTAACGTGCCATTCTCCGTCCACCGGTTCAGCCACACGCACTTTTCCCTCGTCCAGTAAGGCAATCAACGCTCTAATGGCCGCCACCGTATCCGGATTTTTCAGTAAACTGCGATCTTCCCAAGCTTGTTCGATAATCTCTTTCATAATCTGTTTATTTTGATAATATCATTTCCTCACAGGCCGACAAAATTTCTAAGACATTGACACCTTCGAAAGAATGGCCTCCGGTCGGATAGGAAAAAAATTGTGTTTCTACACCGAATGCCGATAAGCGGTCATAAAGCATCAGCGCCTGACTGTAGGGCACCACAGAGTCATTTTCGCAATGCGCCATAATCGTCGGACAGGAAGTTGCCTTAACGTGAAACCAGGGACTTGCCTGTCGCCACGCATCGGGATTCTCTTCGTAGGAAGCCCCGACCAGTAAGCTAATCAACGCATTCCAATCACTATATTGGGTGAACATCTCGGGCAAATCAAAATTGGTAGGACCACACATAGAGATAACTCCTTTTACCACCTGTTGTGTGTCATATCCGTACGAATAGAGCAATGCCAAATGAGCGCCGGCGCTCACACCCATGAGAAAAAAAGAGTTGGCGGAAACATGCCACTCCGGTTGGTGGGCAGCCACCTGAGCCAACACCGCATGAATATCCTCCATCTGTGCCGGCAAAGCGTTTTCCGGCAATAATCGATAATTGATGCAAACAGCGGCCACTCCGTAGGTTTGAGCAAACAAATTGGCCAAAATGTGCATATCCGATTTGTCGCCCGATGACCAAGAACCTCCGTGAATGAGCACCACAACGGGGGTCGATGTATTGCGACGGGCCGGAAGAAAGACATCCATCATATTGCGCTGATGTTCGCCGTAGCATACTTCATAAAGAGTAGCTGCCGGCAGATTGCTCGGTTCGGGAGTAGTGACTTCAACCTGTATGAACTCATCTTCTTTCTTACACCCTGAAAAAAGCAGTGCAGTAAGAGAACAAAAAACAACCAAAAAAAGCAATTTTCTGTATAACATCGGCATTAGGTTCTATTTTGCGTCAAGCGATGGAAAAGCTGTTCCAAATCATGTTGCTCCGAAGCATCATGTTTCTGTTTAATCCCCATCTCCGTGGCAATTTTCATCACATCTTCAATTTTGCGGTCAAGCACAATTTTACCCGTATTGATAATAATCACACGGTCACACATCGCCTCCACTTCTTGCATGATGTGGGTAGAGAGCAGGACGGTTTTGGTCTTTCCGCATTTCTTAATCAATTCACGTATTTCCACCAATTGGTTAGGGTCGAGGCCGGTAGTCGGTTCATCCAAAATAAGAACTTCCGGATTATGGATAAGAGCTTGCGCCAGTCCAACACGTTGCTTATAACCGCGAGACAGCGCCCCGATTTTTTTATGTTGTTCTATTTGAAGGCGTGTCATCTCAATAACATGATCCACACTTTTCTTTTTATCTTTAAGTTGATGGATTCCGGCGATGAATTCGAGAAATTCACGAACATACATATCAGGATAAAAGGGATTGCTTTCGGAGAGATACCCTATTTTCTTTCTCAATTCGAGGGAATCGTTGCGGATATCGAGCCCGCAGACGGATACATCCCCAGAGGAAGGCGGAAGAAAACAGGTAATAATCTTCATCATGGTAGATTTTCCGGCACCATTGGGACCAAGGAACCCAACTATTTCACCTTTTTTTACTTCAAAACTCACTTGGTCGAGTGCATGTTGTTTTCCGTAAAGTTTAGAGACATTTTTTACAATAATTGACATAGATAGTTATTTTAATCTAATTCTTTAAGTATAATGAATTAACGATGATCGTACATCTTTTTATAATACTCCTGATAGCTGCCGGATGTAACATTTTCGAGCCATTTTTCGTTGGCGAGGTACCAATCGACAGTTTTCTCAAAGCCTTCCGTAAATTTCATGTGAGGTTCCCAGCGCAAATCATCTTTTAATTTGGAAGCATCAATGGCATAGCGCAAGTCATGGCCGGCACGATCGGTCACGTAGGTAATTAAGGAGAGGGAACTTCCTTCGGGGCGTCCCAACTTTTTATCCATAATTTCAATCAACTTTTTAATCAGGTCTATATTCTTCCACTCATTATTTCCACCGATATTATAGGTTTCTCCGTCCTTTCCCTGATGAAAAATAGTATCAATAGCTTCGGCATGATCTTCGACGTACAACCAATCACGGACATTCAATCCTTGTCCATACACAGGCAATGGTTTGCCATGCTTTATATTATGAATAAAGAGCGGGATTAATTTTTCCGGAAATTGATTAGGTCCGTAATTATTCGAGCAATTAGAAATCACCATTGGCAATCCGTACGTATCATGATATGCACGGACAAAATGGTCGGAAGAGGCCTTCGAAGCGGAATAAGGACTATGAGGAGCATAGGGAGTTGTTTCGGTAAAAGCGCCACTATCGTGCAAAGAGCCGTACACTTCATCCGTAGAAACATGATAGAACCGTTTTCTTTCCTGATTTCCTTTCCATATTGCCCGGGCGGCATTTAAGAGATTCACTGTTCCCACCACATTGGTCATAATAAACTCCATCGGGTTGTCAATGGAGCGATCCACATGAGACTCCGCCGCCAGATGAATCACTGCATCAAAGTTATATTCCCGAAACAATTCAAGCATTTTCTCTCCGTCCACAATATCGGCTTTGATAAAATGATAGTGGGGCGCATTTTCGATATCAGAAAGATTTTCCAAATTTCCGGCATAAGTAAGTTTATCGAGATTATAAATTTCATAGTGGGGATATCGTTTCACAAAACGACGAACCAGATGAGAGCCGATGAAGCCTGCTCCTCCCGTAATCAATATTTTTCTCATAATTTTCCTTTTTTGCAAAAATACAAATTAATTTATTTGTTTTCGTTGCTGTTTTCGCTTCAACAGCATAAAAAATTAACTTATATTTGCTACGCAAAAAAAACAACCCTAAACGCCATAAAATATACGACTTACACCCATGAAAAAGAGCGACCTCATTATCTTATTGTGCGTAGCACTCCTATTATCTCCATTTTTTATTTTCGACTCCGTTTACCACACCTATCTTGATATCAATCGTTCTTTTCCTATACTTGCAGCATTTGTCAAGTTTGCGATTCTCTCTACTTTCGGAGAGGTTTTGGGTGTAAGAATCAAAACAGGAAAGTACACGCTTCATCATTTCGGATTGCTTCCTCGCGCAGTTGTTTGGGGATTTTTAGGAATGTGGATTGCGTTATCTCTTGCTGTTTTCCGTAGTGGCGTTCCTGCATTTTTAGATCAATTTTCATGTTTACATGGTATTAATGCAGCCATGATGGAATCTTTTTCCGACATGAAACTCATGGGAGCATTTGCCATCAGTGTAGTTATGAATACCTCCTTTGCCCCTGTTTTTATGACCATTCATAAAATCACGGATGCACACATTGCCCAATATCAAGGTAAACTTAATTGTTTTTGTCATCCTATACGCATTAAAGAAATTTTATCGGGTATCAATTGGAATGTACAATGGGGATTTGTTTTCAAAAAGACGATTCCGTTTTTCTGGATTCCGGCTCATACCATTACCTTTATATTACCCAAAGACTTACAAGTTCTTTTTGCCGCTTTGTGTGGGGTTGCACTGGGAGTGATACTGGCAATTGCATCGCTCAAGAAAGATTAACTGCTCCAATCAAGATCCTGTCATCACGAAAATGAAAGATTCGCAGTTGACAAAAAGCAAATTATTTTGTACTTTTGCATCTCTTAACTCAAATATTGAAAAATGAAACAATTCAGCAAACATACGGACGATAAAGATCACTCAACCATAGAAAACCTTGATGACTATCTAAATATGGATATCCGGACAGGGACCAGTTCGGAAGCAAATAAAATATCCGAAAATCCCTTTTTAAGTCGTGGTCTTTCCGACACCCCGGATCCAAGTGAATCTCACTGCAGCAGCTACAATCATAGTGCATGTAAATTAAGTTCCTTTGATTGGATCGCCCAATTAGAACTATCTACCTTGCATTTAGATTTTCCGATTGCAGAAGTTCGGTTTAAAAACAGTCGCAAGGATTTTTTTCTACTCCCTTCGGAAGGAGTTTATAAGGTTGGTGATGTTGTAGCCGTGGAAGCAACTTCCGGTTTTGATATCGGCATCATTTCGATGTTGGGCATCACGGTGCAAAAACAATTAGTCCACAAAAAGGTTAAACAAGAAGAGGTTACCAAAAAGATTTATCGGTTGGCACGAACTTCCGATCTTGAAAAGTGGATTACGACTGTAAATCAGGAAAATGTGACCATGTTATCCTCACGTTATATGGCATGGGATTGTGAATTAAAGATGAAAATCAACGATGTCGAGTATCAAGGCGATGGTTCCAAAGCTGTTTTTTACTATTCGGCAGAAGAGCGAGTAGATTTTAGAGAACTCATCAAAATATTAGCGGAGCAATTCAAGATCCGGATAGAGATGAAACAGATTGGAGTACGACAAGAAGCCGGGCGTTTAGGTGGACTTGGTTCTTGCGGTCGGGAACTATGCTGTTCTTCGTGGCTTAGCAATTTCCAATCGGTATCGACCAGTGCAGCTCGCACACAACAGCTCTCCCTGAATCCTCAGAAATTGGCGGGCCAATGCGGCAAACTCAAATGCTGTCTTAATTTTGAACAATCGACATACGTGGAAGAATTAAAAGCTTTTCCGCAACCCAATATTCATCTGAAAACCAAAAAAGGAAAAGGTTTTTACAATAAAATAGATATTTTCAAGAAAATTGTTTGGTATTCATACGCCAATGACAACTCCACTATTTTTGCCATCCCGTTAGATAAGGTTAACGAAATCATTGAAATGAATAAAAAAGGAAAATTCCCCGAAACTTTAGAGGAATTTGCTATTGTGAATCAAAAGAAAATGGATGAAGGAGTTAGCTACAGTTTAGATGAACTAAAACAAATCGAAGACAGATAATCTATTTAATCCCCAATTGTGTTTTAACCTTAGCGGTAATATCATTTCCTCCTTCCGAAAAAGAGATGGTGGAAACGTCAAAAACGTACGCATAACCTTCAGTTTGAGCAACAACTTTTACAGCATCCAGAATTCGTTTTTGGAATGGTTGGAGTAATTCTTGTTGTTTAAGTGCCATCTCCTCTTCTGCATCCTGAGAAAATTTTTGAATTCGACTATACATCGTATTCAGCTCATCTTCTTTGGCTTTGGCAACCGCAGGTGAATAGGTAGAAACCAATTTTGTATATTCTTCATATTTCTGTTGAAATTCATTTTGAAGTTCTGTCCCAACTGTTGTTAACTCTTCTTGTAGTTCGGCAATCCGTTGTTGTGCAGTATCTACTCCGGGCATCAACTTATATATTTCAGATACGTTCAAGTGTGCAAAAGTAGCTTTCGTTTGAGAAAAAACTGATAGGGAACCTCCAAAAAGCAAGAGAATAGTTGAAAGTATTATTTTTTTATACATTATATCCTAAATTTATCAATTGTGAACTCTACTTAATACCAAGTTTTGCTTTTACTAAAGGAGTAATATCTTCCCCTCCTTCGTAATACAATAATGTTTGAATATCAAACACATAACTATATTTATGTTCTTTTGCCACTTCATCGATTGCAGCTTGCAGTTTATCTTGAAATGGTTTAATCAAATCATATTGTTTTTGTTCTAAATCATCCTGAACTCCATATTGAAATTGTTGAATTCTGGTCTGAAGATCTACTAATTCTTTTTCTCGGATCTGACGAATGGCGGAAGACATAGTGCCGGCATCTTTATCAAATTTATCTTTTTTGGCTTGAAACTCGTTAAGCATACTTTCATATTCTCCTTCAAGTTCCGTTTGGAAAGCCAATAATTTAATCTGTATAGAATCCACCCCGGGCATAGCTTTTAATAATTCGGGACTATTGACATGACCATATTTTTGCGCTTGAGCAGTAAAAAGAGAGAGCGAAATAAGGGCAACTAAAAGTAAAATCGTTTTCTTCATTGTAATATTATCGTTTAATGATTAAAAAGTTAATGTATCGTATTAATTATTCTTCTTCTGTGGGAGAATCACTTGGCGTAACCCCTAATTTATTCATAATTTCCTCATTAATATCCCATTTGGGATCTGCATAGACAATTGTCATGGAACCGGCGGTGTCAAAGATAAATGCATACCCTCTATCTTTAGCATACTCATCTATCGCAGTAAATACACGGTCTTGAATGGGTTTAACCAATTCTTCTCTTTTCTTGAAAAGATCCCCATCCTTACCAAAACGTTTTTTCTGAAGATCTTTTGCCTCTTTTTCTGCGGCAATGATGGCTTCTTCTCTTTTCTTTTTCATATTGGCAGGGAGGGTAATTGATTCAACTTGATATTTTTTGTACATAGAGTCAATTCGAGTAAATTGCACTTCAATTTCTTTTTGCCATTCCGCAGCCAAACGATCCAACTCTGCTTGAGCTTCAACATATTCCGGCATATTTCCAAGAATATATTCCGAATCTATATAAGCATATTTTTGGGCAAATGATGGTAATGCAAACAATACCATCAACATAAGGAAAGCTACACTTTTTTTCATAATTACAATATTTTAATCCATATTAATTTCTAACGTGCAAATGTATCATTTATTTTAATTATCACCTATTTATTGCGAACTTAATATTAGTCAATAGACTGATTAATAGAAATATGGAATCTACTGCCATTTACGCCGGGTTTTCCGGGAACTTCATCAAATCCGTATCCCCAATCAAATCCGAGTAATCCGAACATTGGCAAATAAATTCTCACACCGGCTCCGGCAGATTTATACATATTAAATGGAGAATACATTCTCTTGTCTGTCCATGCTTTTCCGGCTTCAGCAAATGCAAGAAGATAGATCGTAGCACTGGGATTTAATGTGATAGGATAACGTATTTCAGCTGTAAATTTATTATATATGGTTCCACCGTACTCATTTCCGTCAATAAGAGGCGTCAAAGCACTATCGTCATAACCACGCATTCCGATTACTTCTCTTCCATCCAAAGCATAACTAGATAATCCATCTCCTCCCAAATAGAATCTTTCGAATGGCGGAGCGCCGATCTTTGGGTTGTAAGAACCCATAAATCCGGTTTTCATACGAACATTCAATACCAAATTATCAACAATCTTTGTAAACCATGAGATATTAAACTTCCATTTATGGAACTCAAGCATTTTATACTTTTGTTGATCCGTCATGGTAGAATAATCCTTATTGGTAAAAAGAGAGTATGGAGGTGTCAACTGAACTGAGAAAAGAATTTCGCTACCTTCTCTTGGATAAATCGGGGCACTAACAGAGTTCCGCATCACCGAAAAGACATAACTGATGTTATTGGCATAACCATTATTAAAGATAAAGAGATTGCTATAGTTATTTACCATATAATATTGGTAAATCAAGCCGTGTGAAATCTGGAAATAATCATCCGGCCACTTTACTTTCTTTGCAAAAGTCAAGTTGGCTCCGATAATTTTAATTGAAGCAAATCGGCTGTCTTTCCGGCTATAACCGTTGGTTTGTTCTTGATAATAGAGAGATGCGCCAAGAGAATTTGGTTTTTTACCTCCAAGCCAGGGTTCTGTAAAAGAGAGACTGTAGGATTGATACCAAGTAGCATTGGTCGAAATGCGGAGTGATAATTTTTGTCCGTCTCCGGAAGGAACCGGGGTCCATGCATCTTTGTTAAATATCTTTTTAAAAGAGAAATTATTAAATGATATTCCAGCACTAAGCACCAATCCTGTGGCGCCGTAGCCAGCCGACAGTTCAAGCTGATCGGAAGAGGTTTCTGCCACCACATATTCAATATCCACTGTTCCGTCTGTTTCATTCGGTTTAGGAACCACATTCAGTTTTTCTTGATCAAAATAGCCTAATGAAAGCAACACTTGTTGGGTTCTGATAATGTCCGATCTGTTGAACAGCTGACCGGGAATGGTAGTTACTTCGCGCAGAATTACATTGTCATTCGTTTTTGTATTTCCGGAAACCGTAATTTTATTGTATCGCGCTTGTTTGCCCTCGTGAATTCTAATTTCAATGTCGATGGAATCATTTTCAATCAATACTTCTATCGGATTGGCATAAAAAAATAGATATCCGTCATTCATATATAAAGAACTGATATCATTTCCTTCCGGATTCATACTTAGATTTTGCATCAGGCGTGTTTGGTTATAAACATCCCCTTTTCCGATATTCAATAATTGCTTCAACAATCCCGTTGGATATTTGGTATTTCCCACGAAATCTATATTTCTAAAATAGTATTTTTCCCCTTCGGCAATAGCAATATCAATATTGATATTGCCATCTTTTATATAAAAAGAATCTTTTTCGATATAGGCATTTCGATAACCGAGTTCGTTATACTTTTCTATCAAACTGATTTTATCTTGTTCGTAATCATCTTCATTAAATTTAGAAGACTTGAAAATACGAAGTTTCACTCTATCTGCAAAGTAATCGGTAACATGTTCCAAAATATCCTTCGATTTATAATAATCGGGATTTTTAAACATAAAAGCGATGGCCGTATCCGCCTTATAGAAAGGAATAAAGAGAAATCTTTCTTTGGTTCCTTTCATTGCTTTGGTCAATTTTGCTTTACTAACTTCCTTATTTCCAAAAAAGTTAATCTTTTCGATTTTAACTTTTTTATGTTTATCCACATTAAAAAAGAGATTGACCGCATTATTAATCTTCTCGTCCGGTTTTTCCTCAACAGAAACCTCACAATTATAATATCCCTTACCCACATAATACTCTTTAATAATATTCACGCAAGTGCGTTTCATATTATCATTCACTACATTTCCTTGAGATAATTTAATTTTATCGCGGATATCATTTTCTTCACTTTTTTTGGTTCCACTAAAAGCGAAGGCGGCGAGACGTGCACGGGCTTCCAATTTAATATCGAGAAAGATTACATCGCCGACAATACGGGTAACCGATATTTCAATATTTTCATAAATTCCTGTATTCCAAAGCATTTTGATTGCAGTAGAGATTTTATCTCCCGGCACATCAATTCTTTCCCCCACCATAAAGGGCAAAGCTCGTTGATCTATTTGGGCATTTCCTGAAAAGGTAATTCCACCCAATTCATAATTCTTAGGGGAAGAATAGTCAATTTCCTGAAGGTTGTTGCCGTTATCCGAAGCAACAATCACTTGACTATAAAGATTTATTTTACAACAAAATATAAAAAAAGATATGAGTAAAACAGAATAGTTCCTAAGTTGCATTGTATATTTAAAAATGAGTTGGCAAGTATAACGAAAAAATCAATGCGATATTACTTGTTCGCTGATTTTTCCGTACCTGCGTTCCCTGGATTGGTAATCAAGAATTATCTTATGGAGGTCTTCTTTTCGGAAGTCTGGCCACATTTTATCGGAGAAGAAGAGCTCTGTATAGGCCAATTGCCAAAGGAGAAAATTGCTAAGGCGTAACTCACCACCGGTACGAATCAGAATATCGGGATCGGGAATAGAAGATGTATCTAAATGATTAACAACATCTTCATTCGTAATAGATGCGGCATCAAGTTTATTTACTTCTACTTTCTGAGCAATACGACGAACCATTTCTGTAATTTCCCATCTGGCGCTGTAGCTTAATGCCAGCACCAATGTCAATCCCGTATTTTGGGCGGTTTCACGAATGCCCTCATTGAGTTCATTTAAACACTCTTCCGGAAGTGCGGCGAGATTCCCGATGGCAGCAAGTTTTACCTTATTTTTCATAAGATTAGGCAATTCCATTTTAATGGATTGTACAAAAAGGGACATTAACATATCAACTTCCTCTTGAGGACGCTTCCAATTTTCAGTAGAAAAAGCATAAAGAGTAACATATTTCACTCCGAGTGAACCGGCAGCTTCAATCATGGCACGAACTGTCTCAACGCCATTCTCGTGGCCGAAAGTTCTTTTTTGTCCTTTTCTTTTGGCCCATCTGCCGTTGCCATCCATTATAAAGGCAATGTGCGTAGGTATTTTAACTCCTTTTTCGGGATTCAAATTATGGATTACTTCTTTCATGATCTTATTTTCGTCTATGCTTATCTTTTTCTTCCCATTCGAGCATAAGGACGTTTGCCATTATCAATATCGCAAGTCTTATCTTCATTTCCAATTCTAAAAGAGATGGTTAGTCCGGCAAAGGAGTACCAATCCTTAGTAGTCACATTTCCTCTTCCTGTTCCTTCTTTATGGAGAGATTCGGAACGATCTGCCAATGCAGCCACAATATCTCCTCTTTCCATTAAGAGAGTAATATTATCATAATAATTACCACTGACATCATCCAAGTAATCCGTAAATGTATAACGCATACCCCACTCTATCCCAATGGTCATAATTTTAGAAATATTGTATTTAAATCCCAGGCCGAAAGGAATGGCAAAATTGGTCAATGAATAAAAATCTTTTTCTCCTTCCAATCCTTGTCCTTCAGTCCCTAAATGTTGTAAATCATAATACGTTCCATTCAGTTCAGCTTTCGGATTAAAGGAGAAGAATCCTATCCCAGCAAAAATATAAGGGGCAAATTTATTCTTTTCCCAAGCAGTATATAATTTTAAGAAATTGAGTTCCACCTGAGCCGATATTTCAGTAATCGGTGAACGGAAGCTCAAATTCCGCGGATCTTTATTGTTGGTTTCCATGTCACTTGCCTGCACTTGCCCGAATATAATATTTGCCCGAAAGGCAAAACGCGGAGAAATATTATATCGATAAATTAATCCTCCCGCAAATTGAGGTTTAGCAAAAATTTTGGAAGGATTAAGTTCTCCCAAATAAAATGAAGTTCCTGCAAAAGCGCCAATTTCAGACTTTTGGGCAACCAATGGAAACATTAATGCTGACAAAATAATTGTTAGAATATATTTTCTCATGTTCTCATTTTGACTATTAAGCTGCAAAAATACATTATAATTGCATATTGTTTATATTTTATCTCAAAATAATTTTCATTTTTTATTAAATGTAATTAACTAAATAAAAAAAGTTGTAATATTGCAAGTTACAAATTAAATATTTTTTTAAGTTAAACCCATTTATTTCTTTATTATGAATCAATATGTTGAAAAATCGGAAAGCGGTTCCAAAAAGTTTTGGCGTATCGTATTTGGAACTATGGTAGGTATTTTTATATCATCCATGCTTGTTTCTATTCTGTCATTATTCATGATGATAGGCATGATTGCCTCTTTATCTGTGGGGGATAAAGCCACTATGGTGAAGGAGAATAGTATTCTTAAGATCGACCTCCCCTATCCCATTTCAGAACGAACTATTGAGAACCCTTTTGAAGAATTAGGTTTCGAAAATTTTTCCAATACCGGCATTGGATTAAATGACATTCTTGCAAGTATTCAATATGCTGCCGGAGACGAAAAAATAAAAGGGGTTTACCTTAACGTATCTCAAGTTATGGCCAATCCGGCTTCGATTGAAGAGATTCGTAATGCATTGTTGGAATTTAAAAAATCAGGGAAATTTGTTTATGCATACAGCGAAGTTTATTCGCAAAGTGCCTACTATTTAGCCAGTGTTGCCGATAAAATCTTTATTAACAAAAAAGGAGATATGGAATTTAAAGGAATTGCTCTGCAAGTAATGTTTTTCAAAGGTTTATTAGACAAACTCGATATTGAAATGCAAGTCATCAGGCACGGGCAATTCAAGAGTGCTGTTGAACCCTATATCTTGGATAAAATGAGCGAAGCAAACAGGGAACAGATGGAGGTATTGTGCAAATCCATGTGGCAAAACATGATCGACAATATTGCTAAAAGTCGTAATATTCCGATTGACTCGCTAAACTATTATGCAGATAATTTATTGCCTACAAATCCCGAAGATGCCGTAAATAAAAATTTGGTTGATTATGCAGTGTATTATCATGCTTTCGAAGATTCTTTAAGAAATTTGATTTCCGTTAAACCTGAAGATAAAATTAATTATATCTCATTGGCAAACTATAAAAAATCCGTAAAAATTAACAAACCGAAAACAGATGATAAAATTGCCGTAATTTATGCTGTCGGAGAAATCATTGACGGCCGCGGAGATGATGAAACCATCGGTTCCGAAACATTATGCAAAGAGATTAAAAAGGCATACGAAGATGATGACGTAAAAGCAATTGTATTACGGGTTAACTCTCCGGGAGGCAGCGCTTTAGCTTCCGAAATCATTTGGAACGAAATAGAAATGGCTAAAAAAGCTGGAAAAATTGTGGTGACCTCCATGGGCGATTATGCTGCTTCCGGCGGTTATTACATCTCTTGTAATTCTGATGCCATCATAGCACAACCCAACACATTAACAGGCTCCATTGGTGTTTTCGGAATTATTCCGAATGTACAACAATTTTTGAAAAACAAACTGGGAATTACCGTTGATGTGGCCAAATCAAATGCTCATTCAGATTACTATACCGGTGTTAGAAAATTGGACGATATTGAATACAAAAAGATTCAAATCATGATTGAAGATATTTACGCCACCTTCACCCAACGTGTCGCCGACGGAAGAAAAATGGAAATTGGCAAAGTAGATGAAATTGGACAAGGACGCGTATGGACAGGAGCAAATGCGATAGAAATAGGATTAGTAGATAAACTTGGCAATATGAATGACGCTATTGCATTGGCAGCCAAAATGGCCAAACTTGATACATATCAGATAGAATATTATCCCGAACAGAAAGATTGGTTAACTAAATTATTAAATAAAAATAGTGAGGAAACTATGGAGCAAATTAAGGCTGAAATGGGCAAATTGTACGAAAGCTATGCTGCACTCCGAAAAGTGAGTGAAATGAGCGGGATACAAGCCCGGATGCCTATGACGTTCACTATTGAATAACAAAAACAACAAATTATGCTGGAAAGTGCTTTTTACATCTACCTGTATGTCATGACAGGGATTGCTCTTATTGTCTTTATTGCTCTTAATTTTGTAGACGCCGGCTACGGAATCAACTATTCTCCCAAATGGGGAAAGGCAATTAACAATAAACTTGCATGGTTTTTAATGGAGTTTCCCATTTTCCTCTCCATGATTATCATTTATCTCTGCTCTGACAGACGCGTAGAGCCGGTTCCCTTCATCATTTTACTCATCTTTCAGAGCCATTACATGCAACGTGCCCTAATTTTCCCGTTTTTAATTAAGGGGAAAAGCAAAATGCCGTTGGGCATTATGTTTATGGGAATCTGTTTTAACATCCTCAACTCAGTTATGCAAGGATATTGGATTTTTTTTGAATCTCCCGAAAGCTACTATTCGCTATCGTGGTTAACTTCCCCCCAATTCATTATCGGAACCTTGCTCTTTTACACGGGAATGGGCATTAATCTTCATTCGGACTACATCATCCGGCATTTGAGAAAAAGTGATGACGACACACGACACTATCTACCAAAAGGAGGACTATTTAATTATGTAACCTCTGCCAATTATTTGGGAGAGCTTATCGAATGGCTTGGATTTGCTATCTTAACTTGGTCAGTATCAGGATTAGTATTCTTCATTTGGACTTTTGCCAACTTGGTTCCACGCGCACGATCTATATATAGAAGATATAAAACAGAATTCACCACAGAAATGAATGATAAAAAATTAAAACGGATTTTCCCTTTTATCTATTAATAACATTTATTTCGATTAAAAAATACATGAAAATCTCATATTGTTGCGAAAAGGGGAAGATGATATTTTCCCCTTTTTCTGTCTTAAAAAATTATCACAGAATATCTGTAATACTTATATTATTTATATCTATTGCATTATTTACGAGTTGCCGAAACGACAAATCGCAAACAAAAACCGATTTCTATTTGGAATATGTCGACTCCTACAACAGAAAAGTGACTCTGAATTCGGAACCCCAACGCATCATCTCCCTCTCCCCTGCCATCACAGAAATGATTTTTCTGCTTCACAGTGAATATAAGTTGGCCGGAATCTCCGATTTTTGCAATTACCCACCGGAAACAGCCAAGATTAAAAAAGTCGGAGGGTTAATTGATTTGAATATAGAACATTTAATGTCGCTCAATCCCGACTTAATCCTAATCGGCTCTATCGTGGGAAAAGAACAGATAGAAAAAATTGAAAAATTGGGAATTCCGGTCATTGCTTTGAAAGAAGAGAATCGGATTGAGGGAATTTTCAGGTCGCTCACAGCTTTGGGTAATATTGTCAATCGTCCTGCATTGGCAGAAGAACAGATTCGGATATTGCAAGAAAAATTAAACAAAATGGAGCAAACGAATAAAAAAAGTTCTGCGGAGAAGTCCGTTTTTTACGTAGTCGGCTACGGAGAAGCGGGCGATTTCACAGCACCAAAGAGTTCCCATATTCACGAAATCATCACGCTGGCCGGAGGACGTAATATTGGAGAATCTCTGACAGGATGGAGTATCAGCAGAGAACTAATTTTTGAACAAAACCCTGACTTGATTTTCATTCGAAAGGAAGATTTTGCCAATTTTTCTAAAACTTATCCCTACAATCAACTCAACGCCGTTAAAGCCGGGCATCTGTATGCCATTGAAAGTGGATGGATTGATATTGTTTCTCCACGTAACATTGATGCCATCGAATTTATGCATCGCTGTATCGAAGAAAATTAGTCTTGAATAAACAATCTTCCTCTTTATGCGTTATATTTTTGTATTTTTGCGAACTAAATTATAGAACTATAAAGATATGAACGACAATTTTTTCATCAACGAGTTCATGAATAATGAATCTTCCGTGATTCCTCTTTTCTCCATGGAAGATGAAGAGAACTTACAGAATCAAGAGGTTCCTGAAGAATTACCTATTTTACCTTTACGTAATACCGTATTATATCCCGGAACAGTCATTCCTATTACAGTGGGACGTAACAAATCCATAAAGCTTGCCCAAGAATACGGCAGAAGCAACTATCCCATCGGGGTAGCTACTCAAAAAGCCAACGAAACCGAAGAACCCGCGTTTGAAGACATTTACAAAATTGGCACGATGGCACGTATCATCAAATACGTCTCCATGCCGGACGGGAGTAGCACCATTATTGTGCAAGGGGTAAAGCGAATTGAATTGATTGAATTCACACAAACAGAGCCCTATTTTATGGCAAAAGTACTTCCTTACGCCACGGATGACTATGCCCCCCAATTATTGAAAAACAAAAAATTTAATGCCATCATCGACTCTATTCGCGATACCGCACTAAGTATGATTCGTCTCTCGCCGGAGATGCGTAAAGAGGCCGCCTTTGCATTAAAAAATATTGAAAGTCCCTTTTTCCTTCTCAATTTTATTTCTTCCAATCTGTCTATTCCGATAGAAGACAAACAGCGGATATTAGAAATTCCCGTCGCAGAAGAACGAGCCAAGGTTATTTTGAAATTTTTAAATAAAGAGCTCCAAATGGCTGAATTAAAGAATCAGATTCAGCATAAATCCAAATTGGAGATGGATAAAGAGCAACGCGAGTATTTCCTCACGCAGCAGATGAAAACCATCCAAAAAGAGCTCGGAGGAGCGCCACAAGAAAAAGCAGCAGAAGAATTGGCAGCCAAAGCCGCCAAGAAAAAATGGGGTAAAGAAACAGAGCAACTATTTCAAAAAGAACTCCAAAAATTGCAACGTACCCACTCCATGTCTCCGGATTTTTCGGTTCAGCTAAACTATTTGGAACTATTGGTTGACCTCCCCTGGAATGAATACAGCAATGATAATTTTGATCTTGACCATGCTCATAAAGTGTTGGATAAAGATCATTTCGGATTGGAGAAGATTAAAGAAAGAATTGTTCAATATCTTGCCGTGCTCAAATTAAAGGGCGATATGAAATCACCGATACTTTGTTTGGCAGGCCCTCCCGGGGTTGGAAAAACTTCCTTAGGAAAATCAATTGCCGAAGCGTTGGGAAGAAAATATATCCGCATGTCGTTAGGAGGACTGCGCGATGAATCCGAAATCAGGGGTCACCGGAAAACATACATTGGGGCCATGCCCGGTAGAATTATACAAAGTTTGAAAAAAACCGGTTTTTCCAATCCCGTCTTCGTATTGGATGAAATTGATAAAGTGATGGGCATGAATGTGCAGGGAGATCCTTCGGCAGCGCTGCTTGAAGTACTTGATCCCGAGCAAAACAGTGCCTTTTACGATAACTATTTGGAAACTACGTATGACCTCTCGAAAGTGCTGTTCATTGCAACCGCCAATAACCTTTCAACCATTCATCCCGCCCTCTTAGACCGAATGGAAATTATTGATATTGCCGGATATTTCCTGGAAGAAAAAATTGAGATTGCCAAGAGACATCTCATCCCAAAACAGTTGAAAGAACACGGATTAAAAAGCAATTCATTAACCTTTACTGATCAAATTATTGAGCAATTGATTACCGACTATACGCGCGAATCAGGCGTCCGGCTCCTTGAAAAAACCATCGCCAAAGTGATTCGCAGTCGGGCGGCAAACTTAGTTCAGGAAGGCAAAATCAAAAAAATAATCACTTCTAAAGATCTGCTGGAAATATTGGGTGCCCCCCTATTTCAAAAGGAAAATTCCATCGATCATAAGGTTCCCGGCGTGGCTACAGGTTTGGCATGGACAGCCGTGGGCGGAGAGATTCTCTTTGTGGAATCAATTATCAGTCCAAGCAAAGAAGGCAACATGACGCTGACCGGTAATTTGGGAGATGTTATGAAAGAATCTGCAACTATTGCATACGAATATCTGAAAGCCCACGCCCAGGATTATAAACTGACAATAGAGGATTTTCAAAAACAGAAAGTGCACATTCATGTTCCCGAAGGAGCAACCCCCAAAGATGGACCTTCGGCGGGAATCACCATACTATCTTCATTGATTTCTTCATTTACCAAACGCAGAATCAGACCGAAAATCGCTATGACCGGAGAGATTACCCTGCGTGGAAAATTGCTTCCCGTTGGAGGAATTAAGGAAAAGATACTGGCAGCCAAAAGAGCCGGCATCTACGATATTGTCCTCTCTTCCGAAAATAAAAAAGATATCGAAGATATTAAAGACCATTTTATTGAAGGCATGACCTTTCACTACTTTCAAAACATGAAAGAGGCCATTGATTACATCATCATTTAGTATCTTCCATACTCTTCGGACGGGTCTGTTACTAAAAAATCAATATACTCAGGATTTAGCGGTCTCAACAAATTATTGTTCAGGGAAAATTGAGTATTTTCTCCATGATTATCCGGGGAAAGATGAAATATCGTTTCCGACCGTTGTTTCATAAAATTCCGACTTTTAATCTCAATCTCACAAAAAAGATTTTGAAAGAATTTACGACGTTTGATATGAGGGGAAGATTGTTTATATTTCATTATATCAAAATCTTGCACCAATTGCAGTCCGGGAACAGATTCCAGTTGTTCGAAAAAAGAAGCAATATTGCGATCTTTTTCCGTATAAAACAACATCAAAAAATCAGCATTTAAGAACGGCCACGTAAAAAGCCGAAGCCCTTTTTTATTCAAAATATAAAAATCATCCTCAAAAAGATTCATCGTATGAAACGAGAGTTTTTTTTCGGTTTCAGCCACATTAAATTGAGAATCATGAGAGGTCTTATTCTCCATCAGGAAGCAGTGAATCTCTTCCGATTCCGAAATCAGCGCATACATTAGGTGGTAGTTCAGGTCGGGGTTTTCTTGAACAGCATATTGTTCCAGATAAAAAAAGTCGCATCCGAACAAATTCCCGAGATCAGCGGCAAGACGAAAAAGTGATTTCCCGGATTGAACACCGAAAACATAATAGTCGTTTTGGGTACCGAAAAAATCGTCAACTTTAAATTTGGGTTTACTCTTTTGGGCCATGAATACTCTCTTTTTCGCGATGAGTTAAATCAAATTCGGGGGTAATATCTTCTTCATACTCTTTATGTTTCGCATAATGCCGCCACTTGTCGATGACGGATTGAAAATCGTCCGGCAAGTCAGAATCAAAGAATATTTTTTCACCGGTCAGCGGGTGGGTAATGCCAAGCGATTTGGCATGTAGTGCTTGCCTCGGCAGCAATTTAAAACAATTGGCAACAAATTGTTTATATTTCGTAAATGTAGTTCCTTTTATAATCTGATCGCCGCCATAAGAGGCATCATTAAAGAGCGGGTGCCCGATAGATTTGAGATGTACGCGAATTTGATGCGTTCTGCCCGTTTCCAAGGTACATTCAATGAGTGTTACATAGCCGAAACGCTCCACTACTTTATAATGGGTAACGGCATGTTTTCCCTCTTCCCCGTCCGGGAAAACGGTCATCACCAACCGATCTTTAGGGTTGCGACCGATATTTCCGGTAATGGTCCCCTCATCTTCTTTAAAATCGCCCCACACCAACGCCAAATACTTTCTATCAATGGTATGATGGAAAAAATCATTAGCTAATTTAATTTGGGCATATTCATTTTTAGCCACAATCATAATTCCCGACGTATTTTTATCGATTCGGTGTACCAGCATCGGACGTGGCGATTCCTGATTTTTTCCGGATTGATTCTGAAAATGGAACATCAACGCATTAACCAACGTTCCTGTATAATTGCCGTAAGCGGGATGCACAACTAAGCCGGCATGTTTGTTCACAATCACAATATCATTGTCCTCGTAGCAAATATCTAGCGGAATATCTTCGGGAATCAACTCAATTTCGCGGGGAGGATGCGCCATCAGGACGGATATAACGTCTAAAGGCTTCACCTTATAGTTCTGTTTTTCAGGCTTTCCATTTACCAGAATACAGCCTGCTTTGGCAGCTTGTTGGATTTTATTTCGGGAAGTATTGGCAATCAGATTCAGCAGATACTTATCCATACGGAGCAGGTCAGTCCCTTTATCCACCGTAAAGTTAAAATGCTCATATAATTCATCTTTTTCTTCTAAAACAAGCTCGTCTTTCATACAAAATGGAGTAAAATAATGAAGTACAAAAATACGAAAATTATTGATTTTGACACCATTAATAATTTCAAAAAAAAATTGAGTCCTGTAACTCTTTTTTTGTATCTTTGCGGCGGAGAGTTGGCAGAGTGGTCGATTGCGGCGGTCTTGAAAACCGTTGAGGCTAACACCTCCGGGGGTTCGAATCCCTCACTCTCCGCACCGCTGTTTTAAAAAGGCCTTGGTTTTCCTAGAGAATCAAGGCCTTTTTTATTTTTATCATAAAAATATCGAACTATAAATAAATTATAACACCATGAAAGATTATAACCCGGCAAAGAACTTACGGCTCACTTTACTCAGATTGGCAGAGAAAGAGATGATGTTCCGGGATTCGTGAATCATAGTGAGGTAAATTTCACTGGCTTTGGTGCTGTCGCCTTCTTCTTTGAGGAATCGGATTTGGGCGCGTTTGAGTTCTGTTAATTCATTGTTGAGGTAACGGCCTGTTTCGACGATTTCGTCAATGGTAGCGGTTTCATTATCACGAATAAAATTATCGCACAACGTTATATAATCAGCCAATTTAGCTGCAAAATCTGTAATTTTCGTAATCTGTATGTAGTTAAAAGGTTTAAAATTGTGGTCAAGATGGTCTTTCGCAGGCATCACGATTCGGTGAAGCGAATAGACTAACTCGCTCATAAAGTCGTTGCATTGGAAGTAGTACATTCCCTTTTCGGCAGCTTCATTTTCGCTCAATTTCCGAATACTAACACTTCCGAACCTTTTCATTTTTTTGACCAGAATTTTCTCTTCCACAATATCTGCATGTACATGACGGAGGGCAGACAAATTCTCCTTACAGAAACCATGAATGGTTTTGAGATAATTATCTTTAACAAATTGCATTGTTTTTTCGATATCTTCACGTACATAGGTTTGAAGGAGGTTGAGAGCTGTCTCTGTATTTCCGTTATTCATCAATTTAACGACGGTATCTCGTTCAAGATGTCTTTTTTCTCTTCTTTTGAACATTTTTTGGTTTCTAATCAGCATGAAAACGACGAGCGCAATGAGGAGTATGATGGCTACGGGGCCGCCGTAATAAATAAGAATAGCGACAACAAAAGTGAGCATAAAAGCAGCAATGGCCGTAATGAACCATCCACCGATCACATTGAGTACGCCACTAATGCGATAGACGGCATTATCCCTGCCCCATGCACGGTCAGAGAGCGAAGTTCCCATTGCTACGATAAAGGTTACGTAAGTGGTAGAGAGCGGTAATTTGAGTGATGTTCCGAGCGCAATTAAGAGGCCGGCGACAATCAGATTAACAGAGGCTCGCAAAAGATCAAAAGAGGCGCCATCTTCAAGCGTTAAGTCAGCTTTATCAAACCGTTTATTAATCCATATGGTCACTTTATCCGGAATGACCTTATCGAAAGATTTGGTCATTTTGTGCATTCCTCTTACAAGATTACGTCCCATGACAGAGGAATTGAATATATCTTCACTTTCGTCTTGTTTGGCCAAGTTTAGTTCCGTTTTCACCACATTATGGGCTTTTTTGGAGGTTAACAGGGCAATAAGCATAACAACGGCAGCGATAAGCAGAAAGTAGAAAGGTGTCTGTGAGGGACCTTTAAGTGTCTCCATTGTAAGCGTTTTTGCAAGGTCTCCCCCACCGGAAGCGATATAATGCAAGTAGGATTCCAAACCGGCCAGAGGCACACCGATAAAGTTCACAAGGTCATTGCTTGCAAAAGCCAATGCCAAAGCAAAAGTTCCAAAAAGAACTACTACTTTCAGCACATTCACTTTCAGCAGATAGAGAATTTCCATCAAAACGGTAAAAAAGGCAAAACATCCCAACAAAATCATGGGAGTAAATCTTGAAATTTCGGCCATCTGACTTGAGGAGATGAAACTACTGTTTTTCAACCCTTTAATCAGCATAAAATATATGATAGCGGTCACGGCTAATCCCCCGTACACAGCAGCAAAATATTTGAGATTCTTTTTAAAATTAAATGTAAAAATCAATCGTACAATGAATTGGATGATGGAGCCACAGATAAACGCAAGGGCCACCGAGAGAAAGATTCCGGAGATAATGGCCAGGGCTTTCTCAGTATTCAACAGTTCAACAAATTGGAGCGAACCAGTAGGATCATTGATAATCATCAACATCGAAATAGCAAAAGCGGCACCGAGGAGTTCAAAGACAAAAGAAACGGTGGTGGAAGTGGGTAATCCGAGCGTATTAAAAAAGTCGAGCAGGAAAACATCCGTAATCATGGCGGCAACGAAGATGCACATTATATCCGAAAAAACGAACTTTTCAGGATTAAAAATTCCGTTTCGGGCAATATCAATCATTCCGTTGCTGAGGGTAGCACCAACGAGAATCCCCATACCGGCAACCAATAAAATTACTTTTAAGGGGGCTGCTTTACTTCCGACCGAAGAATTAATAAAATTAACGGCATCATTGCTTACCCCCACCATCAAATCAAACATAGCCAAACAAAGAAGAAAAACGATCAAAATGAAGTAAAAAATCTCCATACAATTATATTTATTAAATCATTAATAAAAAAAAATTCCATGTTACAAATATATAAAAAAACAGGTTTTCTTTGTCGGTTTTTTAGATTTTTTACGATAAAATCTGCATCTATGTAACAAACTCATTAAGAGACACTTTATCTATTCATAAAAATAAATTTTATAATTTCCTTTCCGAAAAGAAGAAATATGAAGAGATTGAACGGACAATCAATTACCGAACTTCCACACTCACTTTAATTCTTTCCCAGAAATTCGGAGCATAAATAAAAACATCATCACCCGTATAGGGAATATTATCTTCGCCTGCATAAATTTGAATCAAGTTACGGGTATCAAAACTCATGGTCGCAATAAAGTTGACAGTTTCGTTTTCGTAAGGCGTATTCACAACGATAGGAAAATAATTATTACTTCTGATAATTTGGGAACGGGTACTGCCGCCAAAGGGAAAGTGGAGTGAATTTGCCGGTACTTCATTACCTTCCATATTAAAAACAAAGGTTGAATCACAATTGCCAAAAACAAAGAGACCCGGAAATCCGCTATTGAATAATCGCGCAATAAAAGGGAAATGCTCCACATGCATAACATTATTTTGCATAATCGAATCAAGTCGGCAGTTATAATTTCCATAAATATAATTGAACATTTGCAAATTCACTCCCTCGTATTGAACAGGAATATTTACTTCTTGATAAAAATTCAGGACGTCATAGAAGAAATAAACTAATTCAATTTGTTCTCCCACAAATCTGAAATGGCTATCCATCAATCCGCTCAGGTTCGGGGAATAGCTAACGACAGCATTATTAGAAAAGTCGGCAATTTTAGCCGGATCATCATCCGGCATATTCCCGTCTATAAACAACAAGGTATGTTCTTTGATATTTGGGTCCATGTAATTTGTACGAAAGCCCAGTATCCCGAATTTGCCCAAAAATCGATGGGGTGTCAAAGAGGTGATATAATCTCCAAACCCGGTATAATAGCTGTCATTTTTATAACCAGATTTTGCCTTATCCGGAGAATCTGTATAGTGCATTTTAAAATTCATGGTTCCGGTGCCCTCTTTCTTGCAAGCGGAAAACACCATTATCAAAATCAATAAAATAACTATTTTTTTCATGACTCTTTTATTTTAAAAAAATATTGAAAATCAATAAGCTAAAATAGTATAAATTCCTTAAATTTATCTATTCTCTATTTTTTTTTCAAAATAGAAACAAGCAACATTAAAAGTTCTAAATCCACTACATAAAAAGGGGGAAAAATAGCAGCATTTTCTGTCGAATTATTCGAAATTGCAATAAAGAAAGATAAATACGGAAAAGAATGTGCAATTTCGCAGAAAAATGGAAGGAATTATCTTTTTTCTCTATTTTTGCATTTTAAAACAAGCACCATGACGATTAGAAATTATGCAGCGTTAATTGCGAAGGAATTACATCTCCGGGAAGAGCAAGTCAAGAATACCATTAATTTATTGAGTTCGGGAGCAACTATCCCTTTCATATCGCGATACAGGAAAGAGGTTACAGACAGTTTGGACGAGGTACAGATCTCCTCTATCAAGATTTTACATGAGCGTTGGGTTGAGTTGGACAAACGTCGTGCTGCGATTCTTGATTCCATAAATGAACAAGGAAAATTAACTCCGGATTTAGAAAAACAGATTGAATCGGCCATGACGATGAATGAGTTGGAAGACCTCTATCTCCCCTATCGACCGAAGAGAAAAACTCGAGCGTCGATGGCCATTGAAAGGGGACTGGAACCGCTTGCCGATATCATTTTCCGTGAAGATCAGGTTGATCTTAAACGCATTGCATCTGACTATATAGACACAGAAAAAGGGGTAAACAACGTTGAAGAGGCGTTGGCAGGTGCGCGGGATATTTTGGCCGAGCGGATGTGTGAAGAGATTCGGATACGCGAAAGGATGCGTAATTTCTTCAAAAACGAAGCAGTCATTACCTCAAAGGTGCTCAAAGAGAAAGAGGTCGAAGGAGAAAAATATGAAATCTATTTTGACGCAACAGAACGAATCAGCAAAGCTCCTTCGCACAGACTTTTGGCTATGTTTCGGGGGGAAGATGAGGGCTTTTTGCGTTTGAACGTCGAGCCGGACGAAACCAAAGCGCTTGATATTATGTTGCAGCATTTCGTACAAAGGAATAACAGTTGCAGTGAGCAAGTACGTACCGCTGCAATCGATTCCTATAAAAGATTGTTAAAGCCCCAAATGGAGACAGAAACACGTAATTTTTTCAAGGAAAAGGCAGATCAGGAGGCCATCAAAGTCTTTGTAATTAATTTACGTCAATTATTGATGGCACCGCCATTAGGACAAAAGTGTATTTTAGCGATAGATCCCGGATTCAGAACCGGCTGCAAGATCGTCATTCTTGATAAACAAGGGAAATTATTGTATAACGAAACCATTTACCCCCACCCACCCCATTCCGAATACAAACAAGCTTCGGACAAGCTTAAACGCTTGGTATTGCAATACAAAGTTGATGCCATTGCCATTGGAAACGGAACAGCAGGGCGGGAAACCGAAAATTTTGTACGTAAAATTCCGTTTGAACGCGAAGTAACAGCCATTGTCGTGAATGAAAGCGGCGCTTCCATCTATTCGGCATCAGATGTAGCGAGGGAGGAATTTCCTGATTACGATGTAACGGTACGCGGATCGGTTTCCATAGGTCGCCGTTTAATGGATCCTTTAGCAGAGTTGGTAAAAATAGACCCTAAATCTATCGGAGTCGGGCAATACCAACACGATGTCGATCAGAATAAATTGCAGGAGAGTTTACAGGCAACGGTAGAGAGTTGTGTTAATGCGGTTGGCGTGGAGATCAACACAGCGAGCAAGGAGTTGCTTTCGTATGTATCCGGAGTCGGACCGGCATTGGCAAAGAAAATAGTTGCTTATCGAAATGAAAACGGGCCTTTTGAGAGTCGGGCCGGGTTACAAAAGATTCCTCGGTTTGGAGCCAAAGCATTTGAACAAGCTGCCGGTTTCTTACGTATCCACGGAGCCGCGAATCCTTTAGATGCAAGTGCCGTTCATCCGGAAAGTTATCATGTTGTGGACAAGATGGCCAAGACGATGAAATGCAGCGTATCCGATCTTATTCAAAACGAAGCACTGCGAAAAAGTATTAATCTTCGGGAATTCATCAGCGGAAATGTAGGCTTACCTACCCTACAAGACATCATGCAGGAGCTTGCGAAGCCCGGTCGTGACCCACGGGCAAAGTTCGACTTTTTTGAATTTGATAAAAACATCAATAGTATTTCCGATCTAAGAGAAGGCATGGTCGTTCCGGGCATTGTAACCAATATTACCAATTTCGGTTGTTTTGTGGATATCGGCGTCCATCAGGACGGATTGGTACATATCAGCCATTTGGCCAATCGTTATGTTTCGGATCCGAATGAAGTGGTGAAATTAAATCAGAAAGTAATGGTGAAGGTGGTAGCAGTGGAAGTTTCCCGAAAACGAATCAGTCTTTCCATGAAAGAGGTTGAGAAAACGTAGATTAGCAAACGATATTCACTTCCGGTTCAAGAAGGATCCCAAATTTCTCCTTGACTGCCTCGGTAACCCGTTGATAAAATTGGAAAACTTCCGTTCCGGAAGCATTGCCATAATTCACAATCACCAAAGATTGTGTCGGATACACCGCTACATCTCCGTATTTCCATTCTTTGCATCCGCATAATTCAATCAGGCGGGCAGCTGCAAATTTGACCATTCCATTCTCCGTATCAAACGTTACAAGATTTGGATTTTGTGCCAATAGTTGCTCGGCTTCTGTTTTAGGCAAAACAGGATTCTTAAAAAAACTGCCGGCACAACCTATCTTTGTAATATCCGGTAACTTTGCATTTCTAATTTCGAGAACGGTCTGTGCCACAAGGCTTGACGTGAGAGGACTTTCTTTCCTTTTAATCGCCTCATTAAGGGCAGAATAAGTTAAATTATAAGACTCTTTTTTAGATAACTTAAAACACGCCGAGGTAATCAAACATTGATTTCTTAATCTATTTTTAAACACCGAATTACGGTATCCGAAATCACACGCTTCCGCAGAGAAACAAAAGGGTGACTTATCGGCAATAAAGAGCCCTTCGACTTGATAGAATACATCTTTCACCTCAACACCGTATGCTCCGATATTTTGAACGGGAGCACTTCCCACTCGGCCGGGAATTCCAATCAAATTTTCTACTCCATAGTAGCCATGACTTAGGCAATAGGACACAAAATCATCCCAAATCTCTCCTGCAGCGACTTTAATAAAGACATGCTCTTCTGTCTCTTCAACCACTTGAATTCCTTTCAGATTCAGGCGAATAATCGTTCCAGCGAAATCATTACAAAAGAGCAGATTACTTCCCCCGCCCAAGATCATAAATTTATCATCAAAAACATGATTATCAAATAGGTAATCAATTTCTTTCACAGAATCAATTTCGATTAATCGACGTGTAATACCGTCAATTCGAAAAGTATTCAGAGGTTTCAGGGGTTGATTTAAAAGATCTTTCACAGACAACAAATTTATTCTCCGAAAATTTCTTGTAATTTTTGCTCCAGAGCGGCACCGCGAAGATTTTTTGCAATAATTCGGCCTTCTCTATCAAGCAAAAAAGTACTGGGAATAGAGGAAACATTGTATTGTTTTGCACCTGCGGATGACCAATATTTAAGGTCGCTGACATGATTTTCCCATGTAAGGTTATCGCTTTTTATGGCATTTATCCAACTGGTTTTGTCACGATCCAAGGATACGCTGTATATATCAAAACCTTTAGCTTGATATTTTTGATATAGTTTTACGACATGGGGATTTTCATTACGGCATGGGCGACACCACGAAGCCCAGAAGTCGATAAGCACCACTTTACCTCTCAAATCTGACAACTTCATTTTTTTCCCTTCGGGGTTATCATACTCCATATCGGGCGCAACACTTCCAATAGCGAGCGGTCCGGTAGCAGCTTGAATTTCTTGCATTTTTTGTTTCACCAATGGATTCTCTGGATATTTAACAGCCAATGCTTTCACAACTTCATCATATAACACAGGATTCCGGTCACGTCCCACATAATTATCCAAAAACATTAACACGGCAATATCACTTTTATTCTGCTGCATTAACTTCATAATCTGTTCATTACGAGTCCTATCTCCTTCATTATACATCTCTTGAAACTCTTTCACAATAGCAGAAACGACTTTTTGACTTTCCGACATAATTTCTTTCCCAAGCAGATTTGAAGTTTCGGCTTTTTCTTCATATTGGGCGTAATTATCTGCATTTGGAATATATTGGCTCAGTCCATTCAATAAATCATTACAAAAATTCTTTTTTACCTTTTTATTCTCGATTGATTTATTCAATGTCAAAGAGTCATAAACATTAATCATTTGGTTCGCTACGTTATTAAGAGGCGTTAAATCCATCTGAGCCAAAAAATGACGTGAAACCAGGTTATCAATATATTTATCCAATTTTGCAAACAACTCTTTATTACTCGAAACTCTATCGGAAGTAAAATCATAATGTGCATCAACATTATTCAAATAGTTAGCGAACGGGAAATAATTTTCCTTAATAATTTTCAATTTTCCGATGGATGCTTCCAAAAATTTATCCATTGTTTTAGTAGGGATTTCTCCTTTGTCATCTTTATTTGATTTTACAATTTCGGATAATTCCGAAGCGGCTTGATATACGTTTTTCAGATAACGATCCACATCTTGATTTGTCTGATTATAGAGATTAAATTTTTGAATAAAGGAGTTAAAATACTTTTGAGAAGGGTCGTTTTGCAATGCTTTATTCACGCTGTCCAAATATACATTTTTGTCCAGCACAATATCAATAACCTGTTTCACAAAAGTCATTGAAGCAGATCCTTTTACCGCCGGAATTTGTTGAAGATTATTTGCATCCAGGGTAATTTCGACTTTTTCTTGGGGAGCAAGTGCAATCAAAACAGCATTTTTATCATTAAATACCAATCGATAAATATCGTGTTGGGGAATTTTAGCAGACAAAATAAAAGAACCATCGGCAGCAACCTCTGCTACTCCAAACTGAGGAGCATTTTTTCCGTATGCCAGATCCAGTTTCACATTTTTAAAATCCACATTATTCAATATCATCCCTTTAACCGTCACGGGTTGTTGCGCAAAAATCCCGGAGGAGATCAGCAAAATGAGGATAAACAGCAGGGATAATGATTTCATTTTTTTCATAGTATCAGTTTTAACATTAATTATTCGGTAAAAGCAAATTTGACTATATTGGCACCCATTTGGAGTGCTTTCAATCTTATCTGTTCGGAGTCTTTATGAACTTTGGGGTCTTCCCAACCATCGCCAAGGTCTGTTTCGTAAGTATAGAAACAGACAAGACGTCCTTCCCAAATCAATCCGAAGCCTTGCGGATGTTTCATATCATGTTCATGAATTTTCGGTGGCCCGGCGGGGAACTTATATTGTTGATGATAAATTGGATGATTATATGGTAATTCCACAAAATCGAGTTCCGGAAAAACCAATTTCATTTGGGAACGAATAAATTTATCCAACCCATAATTATCGTCAATATGGAGAAATCCTCCGGCCAATAGGTAGGCACGGAGATTAGCGGCTTCTTCTTCGGAAAAAACGACATTGCCATGTCCGGTCAGATGTAAAAGCGGATAACGAAAAATATCGCTGCTACCGACCTCAACAGTTGCCGGAATCGGGTTAAGAGACATATTCAAATTCTTATTACAAAAAGCAATCAAGTTAGGAAGGGACGTCGGATTGGCATACCAGTCGCCACCACCCCGATATTTAACCAATGCAATTTGTTGCCCAAAAGAGGAGGTCATTATAATTCCCGTCAAAAAAAAGAGTGTTACTATTATTTTTTTCATTATAAATCAATTGATTAATAACCGCCGGCCCATTTTCTAAGAAACCATTCAACGCCCATAAGCAGAATCAAAACAACAAAATAGAGCCATGAGTTCAATAAGAGATTATAATTTTTGGAGTAAGAAGCAATTGTTTTAATATTGTCATTATTCCGAATATCCTGAACTACATTTTGCATATCAGCCACTTCATAAAAAAGACCTGCCGAATTTTGTGACATACTTTTTAATAAAGCATGATCGGCAACAAGATTTTGAGTTTCGGCTTCTACGGGACGTACCATAAAAGAACCTGATTTGGAATATTGCTTATTTCCATAAGCAGTGGAGGCTACCCATTTATATGTTCCGGGAGGAAAATCGGTCATCTTCAAATAATAGGCATTATTTTTTTTAGAAAAGAGAGAAGAATATTGGTTTCCCTTTTCGTCCGTCATCACCATTTTCACTTCAGGATCGGAAATAAGTTCGTAACTTTCATCATACAATTCGGCACTGAATTCAAGAGCTTCATTTTCATCAAACCATGGTTTAGAATATATTCTAAAGAAACTCTTATCTGCTTTAACAGAGAGATATAAAGCTATTTTGTTCATCAATTCATTGAAGGCGTCATGATTTTCCATTTGCAGAAAATTATACATTCTCCATTGCCATAATCCGTCACCGGCAACAACTCCTATTTTAGCTCCGGCTGTCTGATTGAAAACGATAAGCGGATAATCGGTGTCAACATTATTAATTTTTTGATACATAAAAACATTGGCAGAACCCGATAATTTATAATCTCCAAAAAAAGTATGAAGAGGAGGATAAAAAGGAACTATTTGCCTTGCCTCTTCAGGAAATGTAAATAGAGTAAAATTGTTATTCAGAGAGGGAAAAGCATCATTAAAAAGTTGTTTATTCTGAGAAATTGACAAACCTGTATTAAGTCCGTTAAATGCAGTTAAATTTGTTTGATTTCCCAGCACAAAGAGGGTTGAAATTCCTTTTTGTTGAATTTTAGACAATATAGTAGCCATACTATAACGTACTGAAGGAAGTTGATGAAGGACAATTAAAGTATATGCTTCTGGATCGGCTTTAAACTCCTCAGCAGAAAAGGTTTCCACCTCATAATTATCTGTCATTTCCAATGCTTGTTTCATGGCACTGACATCGGGGTGAGGCGCATGATAAATAATGGCAATTTTCTCTTTAGATTCCCCTACTTCTATAAAGAAAGAGAAATGATTGTTTTTATAAGTAATTTCGCCATCTAATTCGGTTAGATGTACCTGATATCTATAAACTCCTTTTTCACCAGCTTGAATTGAGAACTTAACGGTTTCAAAATAGTTCATCCCGCTAATCGAAATATCTTTCTTAAACAATTCATTATTTTTATCATCAACCACAGTTAAACGGGCTGATTTGCCTGCTAATTTCGTAGCCAACACATTTACTTCAACCGGAAAATAATTTCCTTTATAAACTTGTCTGTTGTGATTCACGGATGAAATCAGAAGGTCTGTTTGTAATTGCGTATTTCCTAGTCCAACGGTATAAATCGGACATTTCAGTTGGGGAGTTTTATAGTACGGATTTGATCCTGCATTGAAAATCCCGTCTGACAGCAAAATCACTGCACCCACATTTTGATTTGCATAATAATCCGAAATATTATCAAAAATTTCCGACAAATTAGTATTCTTATCTTCAAAATTAAGTACTACTTGATCTTTGGGATTTAAGGAAACAACTTTTTCACCAATAAGGTATGGTTTAATTTCGTAATCGCTTCCAAAAGATTCAATCAATCGGTTTACCTCTTTAGAAAAATCATTTCGATAAAAAGCGGAATCTTTGCCACAAACCAAGGAGGCAGAATTATCCATGGCAAACACAATTAGAGGTTTTTCCTTGTGTTTCATAGTTAATTTCAGCATAGGGGCAAGCAATAGAAAAGCAATAAGAGAAATAACTGTTCCTCTGAGAATTGCCAAAAAGAGTTGTGTTTTTGGGGAGAATTCAATATTTTTATTTTTATAATAAAGGGCAAAAGCGTATATAGCACCCAATAACAAACAAAAAATAAAAAACCATCCGGAATATTCAGTAATTAAAGTCATCTCTTCGATTGAGTTTACAAAATCAGCATAACTATCATAACGTAAAATTCGACGAATAAGTACATCTTATTCGGAAGCATTTAATATATCCGCAATATGAATAACCTCAAGTCCCACATTATGAGCTTGAATATAAGCATCAATATGTTGCAGACAATGAATATCTGTAGAGGTTACCGATTGAGCTCCCATCGAATAAATTTTATCCACTATTTGTTGAAGCATTGCATCTGAAGCTTCGGGATTTTCAACAGAAAACTGTCCGTTAGCAGAACAACAAATATCAAGCGTAGGATCTGTCAGCAAATCAAGTCCCTGTGTATTTCGGAGAAGAATTTCGGGTTCATTTCCCAAACGGTAAATATTTCTAGCTGAGCAAGATTTAAAATAGAAAACTCTTTGGTTATATGAGTTATTGAGGGTTGTTATTCCTTTTACGGAAACAAGGAAGTGACACAATTCAAAAATATTATTTGTAAATTGTTTAATTTCAGCAGGAACGCCGGTATTTTCAAAGAGTTTCGGATACTTATTGCGAATATATCCAGCACAAGCAGTGGTAGGCATGACAATTGGATAATTGGCATCCAATTCTTTCATCATTTTATTTCCCAATTCTCTTGCAGATTCTAAATCTCCTTGCAAATAAAACCTTCTTCCACAGCACGTCTGTGCAGGAAAATAGAGGACTTTACATCCTACTTTTTCCAAAACATGAATTACACTAAAAGCGATAGACGGATTAAACATATCCATCTCACAAGGCACAAACAAATTAACAAAATCGTTATTTGAAGCGGAACTATCCATAAATTATTTTTCTTAATTAAATGGCAAAAATACAAAATTGTTCAAAACAAAAAACCATTTAAGATATAATAAAACGAATTCATTTATGATCATTGGTTCTGTGGTCTGATAAAGCGATCAATGGCAATGGCCGCTTTCTTTCCGGCTCCCATAGCCAAAATCACGGTTGCGGCACCACTCACGGCATCTCCGCCTGCAAACACACCGGGGCGGGTGGTTTGTCCGGTTTCTTCATCAGCCACAATACAATTCCATTTATTCAATTCAAGACCGGGAGTCGTATTGGCTATTAACGGATTAGGAGAAGTTCCGATGGCCATAATAACCATATCTGTTTCCATGGTAAATTGTGAATCGGGAAGTTCTACCGGTTTTCTTCTTCCGGTGCTGTCTGGTTCGCCAAGGGTCATTCGAATACAAGTCATTGCTTTTACCCATCCTTCTTCATCACCAATAATTTCAGTAGGATTACATAGTAAATTAAAAGTAATTCCCTCTTCTTGTGCATGATGCACTTCTTCTTTTCTGGCAGGAAGTTCATCTATGGAACGACGATAAACGATTTCAACCTGAGCACCAAGTCGCAATGCGGTACGAGCTGCGTCCATCGCCACATTTCCGCCTCCGACAACTACGACCTTCTTCCCCACATAATTAGGGGTTCTATAGTTCTTTTTATAAGCAAATAAAAGATTATTCCTTGTTAAAAATTCGTTGGCAGAAACCACCCCATTCAGATTTTCCCCCGGAATATTCATAAATTTGGGCAAACCGGCTCCTGTGCCAAGAAATACTGCCTTATATCCCTCTTCATTTATCAATTGATCAATAGAGATAGTTTTTCCAACTACCACATTTTTCTCAAAATGGGCTCCCAATTTCAGCAACTGTGCTACTTCATATTTCACGACAGGTTTAGGTAATCTGAAAGAAGGAATTCCGTATACCAATACTCCACCATATTCATGGAGTGCTTCAAAAACAGTCACCTCGTAACCCAAAAGAAGCAATTCTTTGGCGCAGGTAATACCGGCCGGTCCGCTTCCGACAATAGCCACTTTTTGATTATTTTTAGTTTTCGGAGCATCAAACGAGAGTTCATTTTCACGAGACCAATCTCCGACAAAGCGTTCCAACTTTCCAATAGCAATAGGATCATGTTTTTTCCCGAGAATACACAATCCCTCACATTGAATTTCCTGAGGGCATACACGTCCACATACAGCCGGGAGGGCAGAGTCTTTATTGATAATTTGGGCTGCCTCTTTAAAATTTCCGGCTGCGACAGAAGCGATAAAAGAAGGAATATTAATAGCTACGGGACAACCTTCGATACACATAGGTTTTTTGCATTGGAGACAACGCTGCGCTTCTATGATAGCTTCTTCCGCATTATACCCGAAACACACTTCTTCAAAATTGGTAATTCGCTCTTCAACGCGACGTTCTCGAAGTGGCACCGCTCTTTTCTTGTCGGGTTTATCTTCCACAATACCTCCGATATGACATTGGTGATTTTCTTGTTTTTCCGAAGCCTCTATTTGTTTCTTTCCTTCAACGGTACTGTACATTGCCTGGCGTTTCATCGCTTCGTCAAAATCAATCATACTTCCGTCAAATTCCGGACCATTCACACAAGTAAAACGGGTTTTCCCTCCTACGGTAACCCTGCATGCCCCACACATTCCCGTTCCGTCCACCATCATTGAGTTCAAGCTAACGGTACATTTGATTCCATATTTCTGTGCTACTTCCGTCACAAGTTTCATCATAATCAGGGGGCCAATTGTAATAATTTCGTCATAAACTTTCTTCTCCTCAAGAAGCCTAACAAGCATATCGGTAACTAATCCTGAAGTTTTGCAAGAGTTATCATCCGTAGTAACATACAAATTATCACACACTTCTTTCAATTCATCCTGAAAAAAGAGCATCGACTTGGTGCGAGCCCCAATCACCACATCAACTGAAGCTCCTGCATAATACAACCACTTCGCCTGCGGATATACCGGAGCGATACCTACCCCACCTGCGATAAACAAAATCCTTTTCCGATGAATCTCAGATGCTGACCATTGTATAAACGAGGCTTCATTACCCAAAGGTCCTACTACATCAGCAAAAGAATCTCCTTCTTGATATGTACCCATTTCTATCGTTGAACGCCCAATTGCTTTAACCACAATCGTAACAGTCCCTTTTATGGGATCCGTATCTGCAATGGTTAGAGGAATTCGTTCAGACTCTTGGCGCATCTTTATAATTAAAAAATGCCCCGGTAAAGCAGATTTAGCAATACGTGGGGCATAAACCTTCATTAAATAGGTACTCTCCGCTATGTTTTTCTTTACCTGTATAGGATACATAAATTACATTTTCTCCGTGAACAATGAATTGAATCAGCCATTAAAAATTTATTAAAATCTTTTTTTAATAGTGCAAAAATAAAAAAATAGTCGAAAAGCATGAGCAATATTTCTAATTAGATTAGAAATAAAAACTTATATTGTTGAAATTCAATATTTTAATTTACATATAAAAAATTTAAAAAAATGATGTATTTTTGCAAACAAAATGATTATTCGGAAAATAGACTATGGAAACAATAATTTCAACTGCCTTACAAGAAAGCATCAAAGAACTATATAACGAAGATATTTCGATTGATAAAAGTTACATTCAACGAACAAGGAAAGATATAGAAGGGGATTTCACGGTGGTTATTTTTCCTTTTTTAAAAATAGCAAAAAAATCCCCTGATGCTGCAGCAACAGAAATTGGAGAATCTCTTTCATCTAAATTAGCTTGCCACTATCAAGTCATAAAAGGATTTATTAATCTATCATTTGCAGATATACAATGGCTTCAATTTCTAAATAAAAATTGGAAGAATGATCAATTTGGATATTGGCCTCAAAAGAATCGTGCACCAATACTCATTGAATATTCGTCTCCGAACACCAATAAGCCCTTACATCTTGGTCACATTCGCAACAACCTGCTCGGCAGTTCCATATCCCGAATATTAAAGGCCTGCGGCGAACAAACCATCTGTGTTAATTTAGTCAATGACCGGGGGATTCATATTTGTAAATCTATGCTTGCATGGCAAAAATTCGGGAATGGTGAAACCCCGGAAACCAGTAATTTAAAAGGAGATCATTTGGTGGGGAAATATTACGTTATCTTTGATCAAGAATATAAAAAACAGATTAAAATATTGGTTGAGCAAGGAATTTCGGAGAAAGAGGCCGGCAAAAAAGCCCCCATCCTGCTTGAAGCTCAAGAGATGCTCAGACGTTGGGAAGAAGGAGACCGCGACATTATTTCGTTATGGAAAAAGATGAATGAATGGGTATATCAGGGTTTTGAAATCACTTATCAAGAATTGGGAATTCATTTTGACAAAACTTATTATGAATCTGAGACTTATTTATTGGGCAAACAATTGGTTGAAGAAGGTTTACATCAAGGAGCTTTTTATCGAAAAGAAGACGGATCTGTTTGGGTAAACTTAAATGATGAAGGAATGGATGAAAAGTTATTACTTCGTCAAGACGGCACTTCGGTATATATGACACAAGATTTAGGCACTGCGTCTCTCCGATTTGATGAATTTCATCCCGAAAAGATGATTTATGTTGTTGGAAATGAACAGAATTATCATTTTGATGTACTAAAAATCATTTTATCTAAAAAGTTAAAGAAATCATTTGGCAATCACATTCATCATCTTTCGTACGGAATGGTTGAATTGCCATCGGGAAAGATGAAATCAAGAGAAGGAACGGTCGTGGATGCGGATAATCTGATGGAAGAGATGATTGTTGCCGCACGCCGCAATACGCAAGAATTGGGAAAGACTGATTTCTCTAATGAAGAAGCAGAATGTTTATATAGAATGATTGGATTGGGCGCATTAAAATATTTCATTCTCAAAGTAGATCCCAAAAAGAACATGTTATTCAATCCCGAAGAGTCTATCGATCTAAATGGCAATACCGCTCCATTTATACAATACACGTATGCCAGAATTCGCTCTTTACTGCGAAAAGCCGACAAGGAAGGCCTTTCGATCCCCCTTGCTGCTCCAACAGAACTCACGATTCCCAAAATGGAAAAAGAGTTAATTAAATTACTCTACGATTTTCCGCAAATTATAGAAAATGCAGGAACAACATATAGTCCGGCAGTGATAGCCAATTATATGTTTGATTTAGCAAAAGCTTTCAATCGATTTTATCAAGAGACTCCTATTTTCAAAGAAACCTCATTAGAATTAAAGATATTTCGATTACAAATTTCACATTTTATTTCCATTGTTCTTCGAAACGGAATGGCTCTTTTAGGTATTGATCTTCCTGAAAAAATGTAATATTGAAAAAATGTATATGAAAACAAAAAAGAGTATTTTATTAATTTTCAGTGCGTTATTTTTATTCACCTCTTGTCGGTATGAAGATGGTCCTTTTCTCAGTTTTTACACTCCCGAAAAACGCCTTATTACCACTTGGTCACTTCAAAAAGTATATCGCAACGGAGAACAAACGACAACTCCTGAATGGTATGCCAATCAAATTGGCACCTATTATACATTTCATGCATACGGACCTTTGGTAGTTACGACCTATCACAATGGAACATTGCGTGAATCTTACACCGGTTCATGGCAATTTCAGAACAACGAAAAAGAGTTGAAAATTAATTTTATCTTGTTGGATGTTTCTTATAGTTACATTGCTAAAATCAAAAAATTATCCAAGACAGATTTAGAGTATGAGTATACAGATATTAACGGCAATTTGTGGCGATTAGTGTTATATGCTCAATCCAGTTAATTTTTAGCATAACGGGCACGTCCCCAGAGACGAAGCACTAAGATTTCGCCCAGGAAAGCCAGCAAAGCAAAACCCACGAACCAGCGCCATAAGTTAATTCCATTTAATTCTGAAGCAATACGTCGTGAAAGATCTTTTCCATCAACTGTCAAAACTTGCATTTGAGTTTCGTCATTATTGGAAATATCTTCTAATTCATTCCTTGAATAGTAATGTAAATCTGATTCTGCACGATCGAAATTAAACGCAAAAGTAGCTAGAACTACCCCACCCTGTTCCACATCATAAAAACCGGCCTTATCAATTTGAGAATGGAAATAGATCATGGTTTCATTGCCTATTCTTCGTTGTTCGGGAATAAACTCTGTTCCGTCATCACGCAATTTCATCACAAAAACATCTTCTGCAGATTCACTTTTTTTATGAATTGTTTGAAATTCATCTTTTCCGATAATTCCATATAATTGAGTTTGTCGCTGACTTTTAATCCCAATATTATGCAACGGAACAAAGAATAGCGCATTTTTATGAGCATTTCCAAATTCATCATTCAACGCAACCGCAGACAAAAATAGTTGTCCTTTTTCCACTTGAGAAACAACCAACATCGGCATTTTATTTTCCAATTCCATAATCGTTTCGCTTGTTGGCACTAAGGGCGATGATATTCCATAAAAACGTAAAAGCGATGGCATCTCAAGTTGATACTCTTGCCTTTCAATAGCACCTTTAAAATAAGCACTTTCTGTATTTATTCTACCTACTTTCACTTCCCCATTGATTAGCTCCCCATAAGAATTACACGACAATTTATTTTCGAGAAAAGCTTTCCAGGAATCTTTCTCTTGCTCTAAGAAAGGGAATACTAACAAATTTCCGCCGGCCACAACGAATTTTTTCAGTTCATCTGCAAGTCCCGAGGAGATCTCTTTGATTTGGTCCAATACAATCAATTCTGCATTTTTAAATTGCGCATAATTAATTCTATTTACATTCATTTCTTCATAAATAAACAGAGAATCTTTTCCATAAAGAGCCCTCAAATAAGAATTTTCCTTTTCTTGAATCGCAATAATTCGCGTTGCGGGAAGCACTTCGTAGGTAAAATAGAATTGGTCATCAAATACGATCGGGGCATCTTCGATTTGAAGCGTTCCGCATTGGATTCCTGAAGAAGATAGTGTATAGCTCAACTGGTAATCCGTATAACTTTCCGCTTTCACATCAATGGCAGCAAGGGCTTTTTGTTCATTATTAATATACAATTTTAAGGGCAATTTAATGACATCCTGAGCTCCATAATTATGCACACGCACATTCAATACGGCTTGTTGACCTTCTTTAAAAACAGGCGATAGGAACCAACAACTGTCAATCGATACATTATTAACATCTTCTGCCGGCAAGGGCATCAAAAAAAGACGATGATTCTTATTTGTACTTATTTGCTCAAAAGAAAATCTGCTTTTTTGAAAATCGGAAAGATAATAACTCAGCACTTGCTCTTTTCTTGAGGAGGCTTGCAGATGCTCTTCCAATTGAATGATTTCATTCAAAGATTTACTTCGGGGAGAAATTTCAATTTCATTAATGGCAGAAAGAATTTCATCACGATTCATAATACGGGAATATTTTCCCAAAAAATCGTTGGTAATCAGAATGTAATCATCTGAAAAGGAGAAGGCATCAACTACATTTTTAGCCGCATTAAGTGCATCTTGGAATAGATTTCCTTCACGGGAAGCCGCTTCCATCGAAAAGGAATTATCTACATATATGGCAACCAAATTCCCATTGCGATTATTGTCTTCATTGCGGGGAATATATGGTTGTGCAAAAGCAAAAACAAGTGCTGAAATTCCCAAAATTCGCAACATCAATACAATTAAATGTTGAAGCCGAGATTCGCGTTTTGTTTTTTGTTGAATATCGCGAAGTAATTTTACATTAGAGAAATATACCGTGCGATAACGACGAAAATTAAAAAGATGGATTAATATTGGAACAATAATGGCCAATAAACCAAATAGAAACGCAGGGTTTTGAAAATGAATCATTATATCAATCGTTGTTAGTTTTGCAATTTGCAAAAGTAAGATTTTTTTGCAACATAATGAAGCAAACTTCAAAGGCTTTACTTGTCTGTAAGATTATGTAACATTGCATATACAGCCAATCCTGCAATTGATTTAATTCCGGTTTTCCGGGTAATATTTTTTCGATGAGAATTAACCGTGTGCACAGAAATATTCAACTTGTCTGCAATTTCTTTACTGATTAGGCCTTTCGCCAAACATATCAGTACTTCAGTTTCGCGATCGCTCAATTCATAGCTGTCCGATGACGGAACTGCTTCTCGCAAAATTGCTTGGGCTTCCAATAAAATCGGAGCAATTTGCCCGGGATTTTCTCTAATATCAATTACTCCATGATAGGCACTGAGGACTTTGGCTTCCACATATTGATAAATTAAAGCAACTACGGCAATTTGAGGATTCTCATTTAAAAAAGAGAAAATTGGAATCCGTTTTGTTGGAAACAATAAAGTGGGATTGAGAATCAAAATATCCGGATGAGATACAGATAATCGTTCTTGCAGATGTTGGACATCCGGCAACGAAGGAAGAATATGAAACAGCTCTGTTCCATTCAATATTTTAAGTAATCCTTCTACAATAATTGAAGAAGGTTCCACTATGAGCACTTTTAGTTTACGGCTCATCGGAATCTCCTTTCCAAAAACACCACATAAGGAACTAAAATTTTCTCTTCTATTAATTTATGTTTTTCCAAATCATCAGATAGCTGTAAAATATCGAATATCAATTCAATAGATTCATTCGGTAAAATATTTCCGGGGAAATATTTACAAATGATTCGGGTAAGATCGCTTAGTTTATCTTCAATATTGCTGTGTTCGGGAACAAAAGTCCGGATACGATACGAATTGTCAGAATTCCCTTTTTGAAGTGCTTCCAAATGAGGAAACACCTGCTCTTCTTCATGTCTGAAATGTTCATTTACCTCTTCTTTATACTCATTAAAAAACTGTAATAATATCTTTCCGTATTTAGCTTCTGATTTCTCTATAAGATGTTGGAGATGATTTTCTATATGAGGAATGCGTTCTTCTTTATAATAACGATGAGATGCCAAGAGATAAGGCAACAAAAAATTCATATCAATGCTACTAATAAGCATTTTATCCGGAATAAAATTATCAAAAGAATAAATATTGCAAACCAATAAAAAAAAGTCGACGGGAATATTATTATTTTTACAAATGTCCGCTACACTTTTATCTCCAAAACCCAATGGAATGCCAAAACGAGGCAGCATCAATATTAGATTATAATTTTCAGAAATCAAATCTGCCAATTTCATATTTTCGGAAAAGAAAAACCCTCTCATGTTTATCTCTTTTTATTTTAATACAGAATACAAAAATACTATATTTTCTTCAAAAAGAGAAAGCAAAAAACAAATATTAGAGTTCATAGATGAAGAGATGACTGCCTATGGGGGCTTGGCTATCAGTTTTCACGGTACTTTTGTATCAAGTGAGTCCCCTAATAAATCATAAAAAAACGGAAAGAAATGAATCTTTCCGTTTGTATGATGTAGATTCGATAAGAAAATCACTTTCTCACCGGACATTTTCGTTGATTAGCAGTTGCAACCGCATCCGCATCCACTTTCTTCTGCCTTGATGGCAGCTTGAGCAGCAGCAAGACGAGCAACAGGCACTCTGAACGGGGAACAAGAAACGTAGGTCATTCCGGCGTTGTAGAAAAATTCTACGGATGCAGGATCGCCACCGTGTTCACCGCACACCCCTACTTTGAGGTTTGGACGGGCAAAACGACCGCGTTGAATCCCTACATGTACCAATTGTCCCACACCTTCCTGATCTAACGTATTGAACGGATCGGCAGGGATAATTTTGTTTTCCACATAGTTGTGTACAATCGCATTCACGTCATCTCTGGAGAATCCGAAAGTCATCTGGGTTAAGTCATTGGTTCCGAATGAGAAGAACTCCGCTACTTCAGCTATTAAGTCTGCCACTAACGTAGCGCGGGGAATTTCAATCATGGTTCCATAAAGATAATTGATAGTAAGATTGAATTTAGCTTCCACTTCAGCTTTTACGCGAGTAGCGATTGCTTTTTGGTGTTCTAATTCTTTCACGTTGATGGTTAGAGGCACCATAATTTCCAAATGGGGGTCAAAACCTTCTTTCATCAATTCAGCAGTTGCCTGGAAGAGGGCGCGGAATTGAGTTTCAGTAATTTCCGGATATACAATACCCAAACGAACACCGCGGAGTCCCATCATTGGGTTTACTTCGTGGAGCGCTTCAATACGTCTGTGGATTTCTTCGTAAGACATTCCACGTTCTTTGGCCAATTCACGTTGTTTATCTTCGGTTTGGGGTACAAATTCGTGTAATGGTGGGTCCATCAATCTAAAGGTCAACGGTTTTCCATCCATAACTTTCAGTGTTCCCTTGGCGGCTTCGCGAATAAAGGGTTCCAATTCGTTAAGAGCAGCAACGCGTTCTTCGGTAGAGTTGGCGAGAATCATATTCCGTAATTTTGCCAACGGAGCTTCGCTGTTTTTGCCATAGAACATGTGTTCAATACGGAAAAGTCCAATTCCTTCGGCGCCAAAATTGATTGCATTTTGAGCATCTTCGGGGGTATCGGCATTGGTACGAACGCCCATGGTTCTATGTTTATCCACGATATTCATAAATTCCTGGAATCTTGGATTTTCGGTAGCATCAATCATGGCAATAGCATCGGCATAAACCCAACCTTTGGTTCCGTTCAAACTGATGGTATCACCTTCCTTATAGGTAGTTCCTGCAATTTTCACTTCTCCCTTATTCAGGTCAATATGAATGGCTTCACAACCAACGATACAACATTTTCCCCAGCCGCGGGCAACAAGAGCTGCGTGGGAAGTCATTCCACCGCGAGCAGTCAAAATACCCATTGCTGCGCGCATTCCTTCTACGTCTTCCGGGTTTGTTTCTTCACGAACGAGGATGCAGCTGATTTTTTTTGCAGCATATTCCATTGCTTTTTCGCTGGTGAGGGCAATTACGCCAACAGCACCTCCGGGTCCTGCGGGCAAACCTTTGGCAACCACGGTTTTTCTCTTTTCATCGGCAGCATCCAAAATCGGGTGAAGAAGTTCATCCAATTGAGCCGGTTGCAGTCTCATTACCACGTCTTTGTCGGTAATCAAACCTTCGTGCATCATATCGAGGGCCATATTCAATGCGGCCACTCCGGTACGTTTGCCGACACGACATTGGAGCATATAGAGTTTTCCTTCTTGAATTGTAAACTCAATATCGAGCATATCTTTAAAATTCTTTTCAAGGGTATCTCTGATATCACACAACTCCTTATAAGTTCCGGGCATAGTTTCCTGCATGGAGTGGAGGTGTTTATTTTGATCATTTTTAGTGTCATCATTGAGTGGATTGGGGGTTCTGATTCCGGCTACCACATCTTCACCTTGAGCATTTACAAGCCATTCGCCGTAGAATTGATTTTCTCCGGTGGCGGGGTTACGTGTAAATGCCACACCCGTAGCGGAAGAGTCTCCCATATTTCCGAACACCATTGCCTGAACGTTCACGGCAGTACCCCACTCATCAGGAATACCTTCGATACGGCGATAGGAAATAGCTTTTTTTCCGTTCCAGCTTTTGAAAACCGCTTTGATTCCTCCTTCTAATTGTGCTTTTGCATCATCCGGAAATTCAGTACCCAAGACTTCTTTCACTTTCATTTTGAATGCATTGGCCAATTCCAACAATTCATCAGCTTTGATTTCGGTATCAGATTTGTATCCTTTATTATGTTTGAACTCGTCCAACATATCATCCAATACTTTTCTAATTCCTTTGCCGTCTTTGGGTTCAATACCTTCTGATTTTTCCATAACCACATCGGCATACATCATAATCAATCGGCGGTAGGAGTCGTACACAAAACGAGGATTTCCGGTTTTTTTCACTAATCCGGGGAGTGTTTTGGAACTAAGTCCTATATTAAGTACGGTATCCATCATTCCGGGCATTGAGCTTCTGGCACCGGAGCGACAAGAGATCAGGAGCGGATTATCAGAATCATCGTATTTCATTCCCATTAAATTTTCCACATTCGTCATGGCTGCCCATACATCCTTCATAAGGGTTGCAGGAAGTTGGCAATTATTTGCGTAATAGGCCGTACAACATTCAGTAGTGATGGTAAGTCCGGCAGGTACCGGCAAACCTAAATGACACATTTCGGCAAGGTTCGCACCTTTACCTCCCAACAAGTTTTTCATGTCGGCTTTTCCTTCGGCTGTCTTTCCCCCAAAGGAGTAAACATACTTTACATTACTCATTTTTAATAAATTTAAGGTTTATATCTGTTTTCTTTTTCCTTATTTTTTGAAAGTACAAAAATACAAAAAAAAACCTAAACGACAGATTCTTTTTTATCAAAAATGAGCGAAATAAAATTAAGCTTTACAAATAAATTAATTAGGTATATTTGCAGATTAGAAAACGTATTTCAATTTATCTAATTCATGAATATCATTCTAAAATCTGTATATAAAGATCCCATTTGGGAATTAAAGATGGGTTATTACCCCTCCCCTTTCGGGCTTGCCTTATTGGCATTTGACAGCAAAGGGAATTTGTATGCCTTACATTTTGTGTCGGAAGGTTCTATTCATGCGGAGGAAACGTTGAAAAATTCGTTTTCAGAAGCTGTATGGACATCTAATCCCTCCGGAGCCGCACAACTGGGAAAAGAGCTCTTTTCTGCTCCGTCGGAAAGCTCAGTTTCTTTGGTCCTCTATGGTACCGAGTTTCAACAGCGGGTTTGGTCGGCGCTGTTACAAATTCCGGTCGGGAACACCATGACCTATAGTGAGTTGGCAGCTTTTGCAGGAGTTCCAAGAGCCGTCAGGGCGGTAGCTTCAGAGGTAGCCCGCAATCAAATCGCCTACTTCGTACCTTGTCATCGCATTATTCCCAAACACGGCAAAAATGTCGGTGAATACCGTTGGGGACGGGCACTTAAAGAAAAATTACTTAACTCGGAAAAGGAAGTGTATGGAAATATTGACTTAACAACTTAATTGTTGCCTCATGATTTCCTGATATCTTTTGCAAAAACAAAGAACATTCCTTTGCAAGGATTTCATATTGTTTCAAAATATTCGACACAAAGTAAAGTATATCGTATTCGGAAGTAAATTCAAAGCAATTCATCAAAAAAAGCTTTCCCTCTTTTTCGAGCCAAAAATCTGCCCGTTCCTCATCCATAATCAACACGAGTCTATATTCACGTAAATCTAATTCAGGGGTTGATTGTTGAAATTTTTTATAGTAGTAGAGAGAACGATGTTCAAATTTCAGATACGGATATTCGCGACTCAGAAAAAAATGATCTTGATGATTGAGAAAATAAAGCCCCACATAATCAGTAATATGGTCTTCAAAAATAACGCCAAGATCGGCAAGGTCAAATTGAAACTTAAGATACTCTTTTTGCAATTCAGGTTGATAAACATCAGTGGGAATCAGCAACGGGGGATAATTAAAAACCAGCACCGTTGATTCTTCGGATTCTTTGGTAGGAATAACAACATAATTGGTTTTAGAAGCAGCCATACTATTCCCAGCTACCCGACACGCTCGCTTCGGTCAGAGAGCCCATCCACATCGGTTTATACTGAATTCTATATTGTTCTTCTTCTGCAAGATTATTGAAAAACAAATAATTGAAAAACTTGGAAATTATATTAACCTCTTCAGGTTGGACACTTCGCTCCATATTGATAAGAATTTCATCAAGAGAAACATCAATACGATAGACCATAATGGAGTAAGTTTGACTGGAAATATTTCCTATCTGGATTTTAAATTTATGCTGTTTATCTGTAAACGGAATATATTGAAAATCTTCTAATTTCACCGTAGGGTCAGTTTCCATGATTCTTTGTTTCGCCGGAATTTTCATCTCTTCTTTTTTCAACAACCCTTTTTCAAAAGCTTCTTTTTCGGACATTCCTTCAGGAATATTACCGATATTTTTAATAATAGTCACTTGTCCATTATTCACGAAATCAACTAAAGAGTCAATATCTGATGAATAGACTTTAAATTCGGTTTTAAAGACGGTTTGAGCCACTCTGATGGCAGACAATCTGTTTTGTATCTCTTTGCTTCTCAATTCATATACGGATTTGAATTTCTGAGGACGCATAATACTTCTGAATACCAAAACAGCAAATATCAGGACAAGAATAACTAAAAATGTACGAAAAAGGATACGGGTTTTCATATACTAATTATATTATGTTAACATTTATAAATCGTTCTTATTTTAAAAAGCGAGCAAAATTACTAAAAAAATCATTAGAAATTAATATTTGATACAAAAAAAATAATGCACTATTATTTAATAAGTTATTCTTGTAATTCCAGGAGGATAGGTCTGATACAACAATTGTTTTAATTGTTCATAGTCTTCAATATTCTTCACAAAATCAAGATTATGTGCTTCAACGATGACAATCGGGACCTTTTCATAATGTTTAAAATAGTTCATATATCCATCTTGGATATTTGTCAAGTAATCCGGAGCAATATCTTTTTCGTATTCGCGTCCACGTTTGGCTATATTTTGTAGTAATTTACTTTCATTATTATAGAGATAAATAATCAAATCCGGTTTCGGCAAGTAGGTAGAGATAATGTCATACACTTTTGTATAGAGATTATATTCGTCGCTTTGAAGATTATGTTTGGAAAAAATGATACATTTATCAATAAAATAATCGGCAATCACTAAGTCCGTAAAAATATCTCTTTTAGAAAGGAGGGTTTTAAGTTGTTGATAGCGTTCTGTAAGGAAGGCCATTTCGAGTGGAAAAGCATAGTGCAGGGGGTCCTTATAAAATTTCGGAAGAAAGCTGTTATCGGCAAATCTTTCCAAAATAAGTTCCGCATTCAAATCTTTGGAAAATTTTTCCGCCAGGGTAGTTTTACCTGCTCCGATACAACCTTCTATGACAATATAATTATAGTTCAAGACTTTACTATTTTAGAATGGATTATGATTTTAACGTATGTTGTAACAACTGTTTGAAAGAAGATGTAAAGGGTGGAATCACTTCATCCTTAAAGATTTCTGTCAGGAGACGAAGCACAAATTCCCGTTCGACAATTCTGGGATGAGGAATCGTAAGCCCTTGACCGCTGAAACTTTCATTTCTGTAAAGAAGAATGTCGATATCTATCGTTCTGTCCGAATAAATCATTTTTCCGGTATCGGAGTCATAATAAGATTTCGTGGTTCTTCCAAGTTTTTTTTCGATAGATTCAACTTTTTGAAGCAATACTTGGGGGGTGTCTGCAGAGGCAACTTCGAGTACCTGATTCAGAAAATCTCCCGACTCAAATCCCCAGGAAGCGTTTTCGTACATCGAAGAACTTCGCACAATTTCACCGATATCCGAAGCAATCATGAAACGGGCTTCCTCAAGAAAGGCACGACGATCCCCTAAATTACTCCCTAAAGACAAAACAATATTTTCCAAAACACCTATAATTAAGGTTGCAAATTTACATCTATTTTTCAATTTTAAAAATAAAAAAACGGATAAATTAATTCACAAAAAACGACTTCCGCTGTTAATATCCATATCTCCAGATGATTGTCTTCTATTTATTTTTCGTATTTTTGCGAAGTTAAATAAGCCATGAAAAATCGTATTTTTTTTATCTTTCTAACAAGCATCATGATGGCCGGCTGCCAACAAAGCGGGCAAGAGATTGTGTTCACGGGTGAACTTACGGATAGTCCGTCTAAGCAGATTTATTTATCCGAAGTTACACCGGAAGGGACGCTCCTTTTGGATTCATGTTTGCCGGAAAAAGGGAAATTTTGCTTTGTGCTGCGCGAGAAACAAAAGGAACTTCGAGAAAGACGTCAAACTCCCCATTTTTACAGACTTTCATTCTCTGAAGAAAATGGGTTCACTACGGTGGCTAAAAATGGCGAGATTCTCAACATTAAAGCCGACGGCATGAATTTGGTAACCACATATACGATATCGGGAAGTGAAGAGGCACAATTGATGTGGCAATTAGATCGGCAACTCAGTCGCTTTATTGATTCTACAGAGGTATTACAAACTATATACGAGAATGAAATTGAAAATGACTCCATCAGAAGTCGTATTAATGAAGTTTACCTCATATTGGCCGATAATCATACGCAGTATTTGTTGAATTTTATTGCATCACATCCCAATTCCATAACCACAATTCCTGCTTTTTATCAAAGATATAACCGAAAAATATTTTTTCCGGAAGAAGAAAATCTTGCTTTATTACAACAAATTTATCAAAATCTTGTTATTCTTTATCCGAACAATGAAAATGTTCAATACTTAAAAAAACGGATTGAAAGCATTGAATTTAAACTAAAAACGCCATGAAAAAGAAAATACAACATATTATACTGATTGTGTTATTGGGAACTATTTCCATTTCTGCGCACGCCTCCTATATTTTGATTCCGATGGATATGAGTCAGAAAAATCATTTAAAAGCCTATGGGGTGGCCTATTTTGCAGTATCCAATTCCATAGATATCAGTTGGCTCTTAAATTACCGTGGAGGCAGTTTTATGTCTCCTTATAACCCCTCCATTGAAAACGAATGTGTGGTCAGGGATGTTTCTTATCAAGTAATTGCCGATATCCAAGCGGATGTGATTCGACAAGAAATTGCTTCGGTAGATGCCAATATGAATGAAATAAAGTTGACCAAAGCACCGAAGATTGCGGTCTATTCTCCAAAAAGCAAACTTCCGTGGGATGATGCCGTTACCCTAGTGCTGACATACGCCGAGATTCCCTACGATGTAATTTATGATGAAGAGGTCATTACGGGGATGTTACCCAAATACGATTGGCTGCATTTACATCATGAAGATTTTACGGGACAATATGGAAAGTTTTGGGCGAATTACCGAAATGCGGCCTGGTATATTGAAGATGTGAATACACAAGAGGCCATGGCAGCCAAGTTGGGATTTAAGAAAGTGTCGCAAATGAAGTTAGCCGTTGCCAAGGGAATTCGTGACTTTGTTGCGGGTGGCGGTTACCTGTTTGCCATGTGCTCCGGTCCCGACAGCTTCGATGTGGCTTTGGCCGCAGACGGAGTTGACATCTGCGATGCCATGTTTGATGGCGACCCAATCGAACCCAATGCCCAAGATAAATTAAATTACGAAAACTGTTTTGCTTTCACGGATTTTAAAATTGTACAAAACCCTTATGCCTACGAAATTTCAGATATTGATATCGATCCTTCTGTGCACATGAGTAATAAAAAGAATGATTATTTCACCCTATTCGAATATTCGGCAAAATGGGATCCCGTGCCTACAATGCTTTGCCAGAATCACCAAAATGTGATTTCCGGATTTATGGGTCAAACTACGGCTTTCAGAAGAAGCAGACTCAAACCTCATGTCCTCATCATGGGGGAAACCAATCTTTTCGACGAAGCCCGATATATTCACGGAGAATTTGGCAAAGGCACCTGGACTTTTTACGCCGGCCACGACCCCGAAGATTATCAACACTTTGTGAATGATGAACCCACGGATTTAAATCTATTTCCCAACTCTGCCGGTTATCGTTTAATATTAAACAATGTTCTTTTCCCTGCTGCCAAAAAAGAAAAACAAAAAACCTAAAAAATATACATGGAAAAAACCATTATTTTAAATAATAATATTGCCGTGGGTGTCTATGGCCAACAAAACGGCAATATCGACCTACTTCGAAATATCTATCCTAAATTAAAAATTGTAGCTCGCGGCAACGAGGTCAAAATAGCAGGTGAAGAAAGTGCAGTTTCTCTTTTCGAAAACAGATTTAATCTGTTGATTACACATTATGAACAATTTGAAAAATTAACGGAAACAGATATCTTGAAAATTACGGCTCAGGAAGATGACTCTTTTTACCTATTGGATCATAATGGAATAAAAGACGATGTGATTTTGCACGGCCGCGAGGGGCGTATCATTAAAGCCATCACGCCGAATCAACGGAAAATTGTTGCTTCGGCAACCATAAATGACATGGTATTCACCATTGGACCGGCAGGGACAGGCAAAACCTATACGGCAGTCGCTTTAGCCGTACGAGCACTCAAAAACAAGCAGATTCGCCGAATCATCCTTACCCGTCCGGCAGTAGAAGCCGGCGAAAACTTGGGATTCCTTCCGGGCGATCTCCGCGACAAACTGGATCCTTACTTACAACCCCTCTACGATGCGTTGTGGGATATGATGCCGATGCAAAAACTCCTTAGTTATCTCGAAGACAAAACGATTGAAATTGCCCCGCTGGCGTTCATGCGCGGAAGAACACTCGACAATGCCTACGTTATCCTTGATGAAGCTCAAAATGCAACAGAAGGACAACTCAAGATGTTCCTAACCCGCATGGGCAAAAATGCCAAGTTTTTTATTACCGGAGATATTACCCAAATCGACCTTCCCCGAAACCAAAATTCAGGACTTATTCAGGCTTCGAAAATTCTAAACAATATTAAAGGAATTGATTTTGTCTATTTGGATAATCGGGATGTGGTTAGACATCATCTTGTTACCCGGATTATTGAATCTTATGATAAATGGGAAGAAGAAAAGGAACAAAATCCCATTTTAATTAAAAAGAAAAATCCCGAATTATAATTCAAAAACATCAACTGATCATGCCATAAAAAGCAGATCGTTGGAGCATCAGTTCAAGCGTTTTCTTCAAAGGAGCATTTGCGGGAGCGGACAACTCGGGGTCTTCTTTCAAGAGTTCCTGAGCCAATCTTCGGGTAAAAACCACCAATTTTTCATCTTTGACCAAATCGGCAATTTTAAAATCCAACATACCACTCTGTCTGGTACCTTGTATATCTCCCGGACCACGCAAACGTAAATCGATATTGGCAATTTCAAACCCATCGTTGGTGTTTACCATTGCCGCAAGTCGCTGTTTACTTTCGGTTGTCAACTTATTGCCCGACATTAAAATACAATAGGATTGTTCCGCTCCGCGCCCGACCCTGCCCCGCAACTGATGCAACTGCGAAAGCCCGAAACGCTCGGCATTTTCCACAATCATCACGGAAGCATTCGGCACGTCAATCCCTACTTCAATAACCGTTGTGGAAAGCATGATGACCGTCTCTTTTTTGATGAATCGCTGCATTTCAAAATCTTTCTCTTCCGTGCTCATTTTTCCGTGGACAATACTTATGGCATAATCGGGTAACGGAAACTCCTGTGACACTGCATCGTAGCCGGCCATCAAATCGAGTAAATCCATTTTTTCCGATTCCTGAATCAGCGGATAGACGACAAAAATCTGCCTTCCCAACTCAATTTGTTCTCTCATAAACCCGAACACACGCAAACGGTCTTTTTCATAAAAATGGCGCGTAATCACCGGTTTTCGTCCTTTCGGAAGTTCATCAATTACCGACAAGTCCAAATCCCCATATAGCGTCATGGCCAGGGTGCGCGGAATCGGAGTGGCCGTCATCACCAGAATGTGGGGCGGAATTCTATTCTTACGCCACAACTTTGCCCGTTGCTCCACTCCGAAACGATGCTGCTCATCAATAATCACCATTCCCAAATTGTCAAACACCACCTCATCTTCAATTAAGGCATGGGTTCCTATCAAGATGTCAATCTCGCCAGCTTTCAGTTGCTCTAGGAGTTTTTTGCGTTTCGCACTTTTAATATTCCCCGAAAGAAAAGCAACCGTTACGTTCATCTCTTTCATCAGAGAAGCAATATTCTCGTAATGTTGCATGGCCAATATTTCGGTTGGAGCCATAATGCAAGATTGAAATCCGTTATCTTTCGCCAAAAGCATCACAAAAAGGGCAATAATGGTTTTACCGCTGCCCACATCCCCCTGCAACAATCGGTTCATCTGTCTCCCACTACCCACGTCGGCGCGAATTTGTTTGATTACCCTTTTTTGAGCATTGGTCAACTCAAATGGTAAATATTGATGATAAAAATTGTTGAAATATTCACCCACCTCGGCAAAAAGATGTCCTTTTACCTTTTGTTCCGTAATGAGTTTCAATTTTAGAAGGCGCAACTGTGTGAAAAAAAGTTCATCGAATTTCAAGCGCAGCATTGCCTTATCCAAATATTCCGAACTTTCGGGATAGTGGATATTCATAAGGGCTTCCGTCATCGAAATCAATCGGTACTTGCTCCGTATTTCTTCGGAGAGGGTTTCGCGAATCAACTCTTTTATTTGCAACAAAAGCCGGAACATGCTTTTGGCAATCACTTTGGAATCAACGCCCATTCTCTTGGCTTTGTCGGAAGTATTGTAAAGCGGTTGGAATTTGATCGGCAACGGACTCTCCGCACGCGTCAGGGGATCCATCAACTCCGGGTGCATCATGTTCCACTTTCCGTTAAAAAGAGAAGGCTTTCCAAAGACAACAAACTCCCTTTTCTCCTCCAACATCTCTTCCACCCATTTAATACCATTGAACCAGACCAATTCCATGGTTCCCGAACCGTCATCGAAATAGGCCACCAGCCGTTTAGCCCGCTGCTGGCCCAAAATTTCATAACGAACCACCCGACCGTAAAACTGCATGTAGAACGATTCACCCGAAATTTGAGCAATTTTATACACCTTCGACTTATCCACATGTCGATAGGGATAATAGTGCAGCAAATCTTCATACGTAACAATACCGAACTCCTTTTGGAGAACCTCTGCCCGCTTGGGACCAATCCCTTTTAAAAATTCGATCGGTGTTTCTAAAAGATTTACTTGCATCATCAAGTTGCTTTATAGATTAATTGACAAAAATAATAAAATTCGACCAAATATGGCGTATAAAAAAAACAAAAAAAGAGAAAATCCAATTCAAGATTCTATAAAACATGTTAAATAAAATCGTATTTTTGCAACCCTCAGTACATATAAAAATGTAGAGAAATTATTAAATAATCAACATATTAAAATATCATCATTTATGGAAAAATTCAAAAACTACATCAACGGAGCTTGGGTAGATGCCGTATCAGGCAAAACCTTTTTAAATTATAATCCTGCCAATTTAGAGGATATTATCGGTGAATTTGCTTTATCCGATAAAGAAGACGTGCAAAACGCAGTCATGGCAGCCAAAGAAGCATACGAAAAATGGCGTTTGGTTCCGGCCCCAAAAAGAGGTGACATCATGCGTAAAGTGGGAGATATCTTCAATCGCCGCAAAAAAGAGTTGGCCAAAGTTATGACACGCGAAATGGGAAAGCCTACCTTTGAAACCGAAGGTGATGTCCAAGAAGCTATTGATACCGCTTATTATGCCGCTTCCGAAACGCGTCGTCTCTTCGGACACACTGTTCCGAGTGAGATGAACAACAAAATGAACCTCTCTTTCCGCACTCCCATTGGCGTTGTCGGTGTCATTACCGCTTGGAATTTCCCGATTGCCGTTCCTTCATGGAAAATATTACCCGCCATCGCTGCCGGAAATACGGTTATATTTAAACCTTCCAAAGATGCCCCCCACTCTGGAGTAATCTTTGCTGAAATTATGGAAGAAGCAGGCGTTCCGAAAGGCGTTTTCAACGTATTATTAGGAAAAGGAAGCATGGGCGACCATATCGTTCATCATCCCGACGTGCGCGTTATCGGCTTTACCGGCTCTACCGAAATCGGTTGCCAAATTGCCGAAGTTTGCGGCAAATTAAATAAACGTTGTTCCCTCGAAATGGGGGGCAAAAATGCCCAAATCGTGATGGACGATGCCAATCTCGAATTAGCTCTCGAAGGAGCACTCTGGGGTGCATTCGGAACTACCGGACAACGCTGTACTGCTACATCCCGATTGATTGTGCATAAAAATGTGTACGATAAATTTATTGATATGTTGAAAGTGAGAGCCGAAAAACTGAAAATCGGACCGGGACTCCAAGCAGGTACTGACATGGGCCCCGTAATTCACATGAAATCACTCGAAAATTGCGAACGTATCGTAGCAATCGCCGTTAAAGAAGGAGGCAGACTTATTACCGGAGGCAAAAGATGCACTACTCCCGAATTGGCAAAAGGCTGTTTCTTCGAACCGACCATCATCGCTGATGTTACCGAAAAACATACCCTTTTCAATGAAGAAGTATTCGGACCTGTTCTTTCAGTTTCCAAAGCCGATTCCTTTGAACATGCCATCGAATTGCAAAATCATTGCGAATACGGACTTTCCGGATCAATCTACACCAAAGATGTCAACAAAGCATGGGTAGCTGCCCGCGAAATCCAAACCGGAATTTGCTACATCAATGCACCTACGATTGGCGCCGAAGCACACATGCCTTTTGGCGGCGTTAAAGGTACGGGCAACGGACACCGCGAAGGTGGATGGACCGCTTTCGACATCTTCACCGAATGGAAAACCGTATATTTCGACTATTCAGACACCCTCCAACGAGCTCAAATCGACAATTACTAATCATTTTTATTCCCAATATCAAAGGGTCTGTCTAACAAGTTTTAGTCAGACCTTTTTTTTTGTAAAAAAATAAGACTTTTTTATTGAAAATCAGATACTATCAGGATACTATCCCAAAAAGTGTGTAAAACTCAAAGTTTAATATTTTTGTAAAGCCAAATAAAAAAACACAAACAATGAATTTTACACAAACGCAAAATTACGAAATTTTAGAGAACATCATCAAGCATGGTTCAGGAATTGAAGAAATTCTACGCATGAGTCTTGAAATTCTTATGAAGGCGGAACGCCATGAGCACAATTTTTCAAATGGAGATCTCAGCAACGGCTATCGTTTCAGAAAGACATACGGACAAGGTAAACTTTTGGAATTAAAGGTTCCGAGAACACGCAACGGCAACTTCTATCCCATGATATTAGGACTGTTGCGAGATCAGGAAGAAGAAGCGAGGCAGATAGCCTTCAAACTGTATGGTGCAGGCCTGACCACAGAACAAGTGGGCGACCTGTTCGGAGAGATTTACGGGAAGTCATACAGCAGCAGCCAAGTGAGTAGAATGTTCGACTACGCCCGAGAAGATGTAGCAGCATGGCTAACAAGAAGATTGGATAGCTACTATCCGATTCTGTACATAGATGCGACTTTCATAGCGACTCGCCGAGTTGACAGCGTAAGCAAAGAAGCATACTTCACCATACTAGCAGTAAAAGAGGATACTTCCAGAGAAGTCCTTGCTGTTGTGAATAATCCCACGGAAGGTTCTTCATTCTGGAACGATATTTTCACCGATTTAAAAGAGAGAGGCGTGAAGGAGGTTGGGCTTGTCGTCAGCGACGGACTTACGGGCATAGAGACAGTTGTTCAGAATCATTTCAAAATGGCCGATGTTCAGCTATGTACGGTTCATTTGCAGAGGGAATTCCAGAAAAAGGTAAAAGTAAAACACAAGGCAGAAGTTGCTGAAGATTTGAGGCAGGTGTTCGCATATGATGACAAGTACGACAGCATGAAAAAAGGGATGGAAAAATTCCATCTGTTCTGTGAAAAATGGAGTAAACACTATCCTTCATTCGGAGACAAAATAACAAACGAAAGATATCGCTATTACTTTACCTATCTCAACTATGACTATAGGATTAGAAGCATGATCTACACGACCAACTGGATAGAAAGATTGAACAGGGACTATAAAAGAACGACTAGAATGCGAGGAGCTTTACCCTGTATTGAAGCCACCATATTGCTTCTCGGATATGTGGCTATGACAAGAAATGCTTATCACTTTAAGGTGACCTTGTTCCTTAACGAAAAACAAAAGTTTAGATGGGATTATTGACCGCAAAAATTTTTGTCCTCCACTCCGGCTACGCCTCCGTTACGGACAAAAATTTTAAAAATGACGATAGAATTAAAAAAATAATAACTTTGCAAATACAAAATGAACTTATACCATACACACTTTTTGGGACACTACCACTATCAGAGGTTCTTTTATGGTAAAATTGTCTCTTTTATAGATTTTAACAAAATGTAATAAAAAAAAAGAGCCTGTCTAACTTTTGATTGTTAGACAGACTCTTTGAAAAATTTATGTAAATTTTATTCGAAGGAAAGAATAGCCTCTTTGATAAGGGCGATTGCTTTTCTAAGTTCTTCTTCGGTAATAACCAATGGGGGGGCAAAACGGATAATATGTTGGTGGGTTGGTTTTGCAAGTACGCCCAACTCTTTCATTTTCAGACATACGTCCCAAGCTTCTTTTCCATTTTTAGGACGGATAACGATGGCATTGAGTAATCCTTTTCCTCTAACCAATTCTATCATCTCGCTTTTCACGTTTCTCATTTCGTCTCTGAAAATTTTGCCAAGGGCTTCGGATTTTTCCATCAGTTTTTCTTCTTTTACCACTTCGAGGGCAGCGATAGCCACTTTACATGCTACCGGATTTCCACCGAACGTAGAGCCGTGTTCCCCGGGTTTGATGCAGAGCATGATATCGTCATCAGCGAGAACGGCAGATACGGGCATTGTTCCTCCGGAAAGGGCTTTTCCGAGAATCAAAATATCGGGGCGAACACCTTCGTGGTCACAGGCCAACATTTTTCCTGTACGTGCAATACCGGTTTGTACTTCATCAGCGATAAAGAGAACATTTTTAGCTTTACAGAGATCATATGCTTTTTTGATGTATCCGTCTTCGGGCACATACACACCGGCTTCACCTTGAATCGGTTCCACAAGGAATCCGGCCACGTTAGGATCTTCCAATGCTTTTTGGAGGGCAGGGATGTCATTATAAGGCACTTTAATAAATCCCGGAGTATAAGGACCAAAGCCGCTGTAAGCATCTGGGTCTGTGGACATGGAGATGATGGTAATGGTACGACCATGGAAGTTGCCGTCACATACAATAATTTTGGCTTGGTTATCGGGTAATCCTTTTTTAAGATAAGCCCATTTACGACAGAGTTTCAAAGCTGTTTCATCGGCTTCGGCACCGGAATTCATCGGCAACACTTTATCGTATCCGAAAAGTTCGGTGATGTATTTTTCATACGGTCCGAGACTGTCATTATAGAAAGCCCGGGAAGTGAGGGTAAGGGTTTGCGCCTGATCAATCATGGCTTGTACAATCTTCGGATGGCAATGTCCCTGATTTACTGCCGAGTAAGCAGAAAGAAAATCATAATACTTTTTTCCTTCAACATCCCACATGTAAGGACCTTTTGCTTTTGCGATTACAACGCCCAGGGGATGATAATTATGCGCACCATACTTATCTTCCAACTCAATGGCTTGTTTGCTACTTGTTACTTTTTCTATCATAATAATATATTTTAAATTGATGTTAATATCCAAAAAAAAATGTTTCTCAATGAAAAACAGGGCAAAGATACAAAATTAAATGATAGGTTTATGACTTCGCACCAACAAAATAATCGGCCTTGTCATCAAACAAAATATTAAAGCTGGTCATACTACCATAAATACGCGTAATATATTGTTGCATGTTGACTTTTTCTTCGTCGGAGAGAACAGGATGGCTGTTAATATTTTGCTCTAGGACGCGCAGTCGGTCACGCATCATCACAATTTTATGGAAAAAGCTTTCTATAGGCATCTCTTTCGGTTTTAAATCGAGATTTGCGGGTTGCAGCGACATGGTTCCGCCTTCCCATTTCTTACCGAGGGAGACCTTATATTCCACAGTATTGTATTGCTCCAGAATGTATTTCAATATTTTCTCAAACTCTTTAATATTAAGTCGGGGCTGTGTCGTGTCTTCTATTTCATTTTCTTCAATCACTTCGAATTGGATGTTCAATTTCGAAAACTCAATTTCACCGCCTCTCACAAAAATAATTTTATAGGTAAGCGGAGTATTTTTACTAATCACGCCTTCCCCGTATTTGGGATGGTCAATTCTGGTTCCTACTGACAAGTCATTCATAATAATTACTTTTTATAATAGTTTAAAAATTAAGATTTTTGATAATAATTGCATATTTCTTTCAATCCGCACCGGTCACAATTAGGGTTTCGGGCTGTACAGACATAACGGCCGTGCAAAATAAGCCAATGGTGGGCAATGGAAAGCAGATGTTCGGGAAAGTGGCGTACCAATTGTTCTTCGGTTTCAAGTGGATTTTTAGCATTTACAACTAAACCTATACGGGCAGAAACTCGAAAAACATGGGTATCGACGGGCATCGCAGGTTTATCGAAAGCAACGGCAAGAAGCACATTCGCACTTTTTCGTCCTACACCGGGTAATTTTTGTAAATCCTCCCGATTGTCGGGAACAATACCTCCAAAATCGGCAACGAGCATTTTGGACAACTCATTCAGATGTGTTGCTTTGCTATTCGGGTAAGAGACTGATTTAACCATCTCCCTGATTTCGTCCACAGAGGCGTTGGCCAATGCGGTAGGAGTCGGAAATTTTTGAAACAGAGCAGGAGTTACCATATTCACTCTTTTGTCGGTACACTGAGCCGAAAGCACCACCGCAACGAGAAGTTGAAAAGGATCTTCGTACTTCAGTTCGGAAGTGGCGTCAGGATTCTGCTTTGTGAAATAATCAATCACAAAGTCATATTTATCTTTCAGATTACGCTTCATAAGATTATTTGGGTTTTCCGAGCAGTTGAAACATATTGGATTTATAGGCTTCCACACCGGGTTGGTCAAAGGGATTGATTTGAAGCATATAGCCTCCCAACGCGCAGGAAAACTCAAAGAAAAATATCAGTTCCCCAAGTGTCTGCTCATTAATAGAAGAAATAGAAATGATCATATTGGGAACATCCCCTTCGAGATGGGCCAATCGGGTTCCCTTTTCGGCTGTCCGGTTTATTTCATGAATAGATTTTTTTTGCAGATAATTTAAGCCGTCGGCATCACCTTCCATATACGGAATAGGCAATGTATGCATATTCTGCTCAACAGAGAGAACAGTTTCGAACAACATGCGTTCTCCTTCCTGAATATATTGTCCTAAGGAGTGAAGGTCTGTCGAGAAGACGGCTCCGGCCGGAAAAATCCCTTTAGATTCTTTCCCTTCGCTTTCACCGAAGAGTTGTTTGTACCATTCCACAAAATAGAACAACTTCGGTTCATAGGTTACCATTAGTTCTATTTTCTTCTGTTGTTGTGTATAGAGGAGAAAACGGCAAAGGGCATACTGCATGGCCAGATTTTCCTTCCATTTATTTGAGGACAGAAGCAATTTTCTCATATTGCGGGCTCCCTCGAGCAGTTGAACAATATTGAAGCCTGCGACTGCAATAGGCAATAGCCCTACCGGAGTAAGCACAGAATATCGTCCTCCCACATCGTCGGGAATGACAAACGTTTTATAACCGGCTGTAACGGCCATTTTTTTCAGGGCTCCGCGTTGTTTATCGGTAATTGCCACAATACGTTTTGCAGCTTCGGTTTTACCGAATTTATTTTCGCAAAGTTCTTTTAATAAGCGAAATGCGAGGGCCGGCTCGGTAGTAGTTCCCGACTTAGAAATCACAATAATGGAAAAAAACTTCTTTTCAAGAAGCTTAATTAAGTCGTATAAATAATCTTCACTGATATTATTGCCGGCATAGAGCAATTGGGGAGCGTTATTGTTTATTTCCGAAGCAAAATAGGGTTGCAAAGCCTCAATTACAGCACGAGCGCCGAGGTATGATCCGCCAATTCCCACAACCACCACAACATCTGACTGTTCCCGGAGTTGTTTGGCCGTTTGCCTAATTTCTTCTACTAAATTTGCAGTAATTGATTCGGGTAAGTCCAGCCAACCTAAAAAGTCATTGCCTTTCCCGTTTTTGGTTACCAAATCCGAATAAGCAGAAGCAAGAAGTAATTGATTTTTTTCACTTTCCAAATCATTAAGAAATGGCAGAACATCTTTGAAAGTAAAATTCATTTCTATCATAAATATTAGTTATCGGTCTTAGATTTAATTTTTTTATTTTTTTTATCAGAAAGATTCACCATCAGTCCCATTTGCACATTTAACATAGAAGAATTCATAGGCGAAAATGCGGCCAAGACATTATCGGTTGCGGCATAGAGTTGAATTGGTCCCAATCGTAATCCAAGTCCGGCTCCGACATTCAAATAATCATTTCCAATAATGGAATAAGTTGCGTAAATATCAAGCAGGTTAAAAAAGTTGCCACTATATGCTAGGGTAAAAGACGGCAAAAAGGACTTCCCGATAATATCACCTCTAAACATCAACGTGAATGCATTTTGTTTATTAATGCGATAATAGCCGCTCAAATATATTTTAGCATAAGTTGTAGTAACATAAGATTGATACGTTTGTTCCAAAGGGAAATAGTTGAGCAATGAATCCTTATACTGCCCGACTACTTGATCTACACCTCCTTCCATCAAAGAATCCATATTAAGTCTATTCGTATTTAATCCACTAAAGCAGAATCCGCCGTCTTGGTAAAAAGCTCCGCCATCGGCGACTTCACTTTTAAATGTACGAGGGTTGGTTTTCCATTTAATAAACCCTAAATCGGTAACAGCAGCACTAACTCCAAAATGGTCATTAAATTGATAGGTTGCTCCTAAATCAATTCCAAATCCCATATTTTTAAAGACATTGGGAAGAATTTTCATAATATCAACACTATCGGGATTTACCACCATGGCAGTATTGACATGCAGTTGTTCCTGAATATTCATCTCATACGTTTGGGGATCGGTAGTCAGTTTGAAATAGCTGTTTTTCGTATTGATATTGGCAAGCCCCATCAGCAATTTCGGGCGTATTCCGATGCAGAGATGTTCATTCAGTTTATATTGAAGCCCAACACTTAACTCATGGTATAGCATGGCATTGAGACGTAACTTTTTCATCTCGGCAGGTTCATCAACATAGGCCATATTTCCTTTAACAGGTAGTTTAAAGAGCACATCCGGAAACGAAAAATACTCTTCCAAACGAATTCGATAGCCAACACTCACAAAAAGATTATCGGCTTTAAAACCGAAGCCCAATAGTTCAATATTCAGGGAGGTATTGAGCCAATTGTTCTTTTTCAATGAATTGACAAACTTATCGGCAGTAATGGTAGTTCCCGTTTCATTTGCTTTAAACAGTTTATTATAGTGAAAAGCAGAATTATAGAGGGAAATATTCAGGTTAGACAAAACCGGAATTCCTATGTAGAGTCTGGAATGAGAGGGATTTCCCGGATTTGTATAAGAAGAATAAGGATTATAATTCATAAAGTAAAGCACACGACTATCCTGAGCTTTAACTTGCAGCAGTATAAGGAGTAATCCCAATACCACCATTATTGGTTTTAACTTCTTTATATTCATGGCTATTATAATTCTACGGAATTGGTATTATACTTAATTTTTGCCCCAAGGCGTATGCTCATTTTTTGATTTTGATATATTCGAATAATATTATTGGGATTTTCGGAATAAAGTTTACATCTCACGATAATCTTGTCGGCTTTTAAAATTTCCGTAAATTGACTTCCTGTAATGGTAATCAATTTCGGGACTGAAGTAGTTGGAGAGATGACTTGATAGTCGGGGGCTCCGGCGCTTGTGGCGGCTCTAAAGATTTGAGGAGATGGCATAAGAGTATCAATAATTATATTTTGTTGAGAATCATAAAAATAGAGTTGTGCTTCGCCTGAAAGTGGTATCCCATTCACAATAGCAAGTCTGAGAACAGCTTCTTCAATAACTTGATTATATTTAACATCATCCATTTGAAAATCTATGGTATCCATATATTCCACATAATCAAATTTAGATTCTAAACCCACTTCAATTCTGGAGGTTACATAAACAGCGGCTTGGTCATCAATTGTAATCGTACCGGCGCTCATTCCCAAAGGGTTAATAATTGCATTTCCATCAAAGAGAAACTCTTTAACTTGGTTGGAAAAAACGAGCTCATTGCCGGTACCTTCGTTAACCGTAATTTCGTAATAGCCGTTTCCGGTAGAAGCATCGCAATTAATTTGAGTTCCCGGATTTAAGATTGTAGAGTAGAAACCGGGACCGCGAAAACCAACGCTATCCGCAATAAATCTACAGGCAGCTCCAACAGAATTTCCCACTTTAACACTATATTTAGGATTTAAGAGGGTAAAATTTCCGGACAAATTATCGGAGAAAAAAGATATCGGATTTGTAAAACGAACCGGATAACTTTTCGGATCCATCTTTCCTTTAAGAGATTTAAATAACACAGAATTACTTTCAAAATCAGTTTGAACTACATATTGAGAAAGTGGACTGGAGACAATATCGGTGATATATACCGTGGTCGTATAGGAAATCGTATTTTCTAAATCTGCAGGGCCAATGACAAATTTAAAGCCGGTAAGGTCAATCGTTTGTGTCAAAGTAGTAGGCGTAAAGACCACTTCAAAAGGTGCATTTTGAGCATCAAAAATATTGGGAGAGGAGATATGAATCGAATAATTCGATTGATCAATATCAGTATTAATGGTGATTGTAATTGTTCCGGATTTTACTATCCCCTCTTCAATTTCAAAATTATCCTGATCCAAAAGATCACTTTGAAAGGTCATTTGGAATTCATTGACCGGCGGAATAAAATCACCAGAAGGCGCCGGAAAGCTAAAACTATTGGAATAGACATGATTGTTAATTTGAAGCATTTCTGTAGGACGAATTAATTGTGTAGAATCCATAAACAACGAAAATTTCAACATTCCGGAAGAGGCATCCTCCTCGATATCCATAGCTGCAAATGAGGAGAGCACATCTCCGATATAAATATCACTATTGAGTAAAGGGACACCCCATTCGCCGGAAGCTTCTACGGAATTAATATTATTAAAATAATCTTTTCGACAAGATACAAAACTTAAAATAACCAAACTGAAGATGGTTATTTTGACTGTGAATAACCAAAATTTTTTCATGGCAATAACATTTTATTGCAAAATTACACAAATTTTGACATGGAGGTCTATTTTACAAAAAAAAGAGAAAATTTATTTTAATTTCTCGATTAGTTGAGAAGTTGAGAAACCATCAATAAAATTTATCAGATGTACTTCACCGCCGCGAGCCGTGACCCAATCAGCTCCAACCACCTCATCTATTCGGTAATCTCCTCCTTTTACCAGGACTTGGGGATTAATTTGTTGAATGAGTTCAAATGGGGTATCTTCCTGGAAAACAATTACATAATCCACAACTTGCAGAGCCGCAAGCACCATGGCCCGGGCATATTCCGGATTAACAGGACGTTCTTTTCCTTTGAGGCGTTTAACAGAGTCATCGCTATTCAGACCTATCACCAGAATATGTCCTAGACTTTTTGCTTCTGCCAAATAATGAACATGTCCCAAATGGAGAATATCAAAACAGCCGTTGGTAAACACAATTTTTTGACCGATAAATTGAGTTTTCAGTTTCTCCCACGCGGCAAGGCTAATAATTTTGTTTTCTATCAATTCAAGATTATTCATTTTTGGAAGTTTTTGCAAATGAAGCAAGCACCAAAGAAACCAACCCCACAATAATAACCGTAATCGTTTGAAGCGTCCAATTTATCCATCCGGCGGCTAACGAAGCCGTATAATCAACATTATAGAGCACCAGCGTTGCGGCAATAATCAGGGGAGCCGCTCCCAAACCTCCTTGCGCAATGATGAATCCCAGTGTTCCAAAGCCAAGCACCGAAAATGCAGCCACCGGACCTAAATCAGCAAGAAAATCAAAGGCGAAAAAGCATACATACGTCGAAGCGAAAAAACTCACCCATATCAACAAAGTATATAACACAAACAGGTACGGATGTTTTAAATCTTTCACAGAGATTAATCCTTGCCAAATACCCACCATAAAATTCTTTACTTTTACAAAAAAGTTAATTTTACCCCATTTTTTTCGGGTAAAATAGATAAGAGCAACCAGTAACACCAATCCCCCCAACAATATATAAATCATGTGATTATGAATCAGAGAACTCGCCATATTTTCAATTCGCATCCCCAAAGTAGTCCCCTGTTCCCGATCTACAATCATTTGAGAAAGTGCATTTTGATTTATAAAAATAGCACTAACAAACAAGACCACAAAAAGAATTAAATCAATCGCTCTTTCCGTAAGAATTGTTCCAAATGATTTCTGAAATGGGACTTTTTCATAACGTTGCAAGAAGGTACAACGAAGTATTTCTCCGATTCTTGGAATGGCAAGATTGGCAAAATAGCAAACCATTACTGCATAAAAGGACATACTCTTACGCACTTTATAATTGAGCGGTTCTATTAACAAAACACTTCTCAGGGCTCTTATATAATGGGCTAAAACAATAAACAAGGCCGATAATAAGAGGAAAAACCAGCTATTTCCCTCCCTTACTTGTGCAGCACTTTCCTTAATCATTGCAATATCTTCTGCCGTCAGGTCTTTAACAGAAAACCAAGTAAAGAAAATTCCAACTCCTAAAAAAATAAGTAATTGAATAAATCGTTTAAGTTTCTCTGACATAATATAAATTTTTATTAATAATAATTAAGATAAAACTCTTTTTAATTCCGGAAGAGATTTGTCAATATCTCCGGCTCCAAGGGTGAGCAACACCTCTGGTTTTTCGTGTAACAGATAGTCTATGAGTTGTTTGCGATTGAGCAATTTTTTATCGGGATGTTGTATCAAAGAAAGCAGATAGGCAGAAGTAATCCCTTCAATCGGGTTTTCACGGGCAGGATAAATGTCCATGAGAATAATGGTATCAGGCAAAGCAAGTACCTCAGCAAATTGAGATGCAAAATCTCGGGTTCTGGAATAGAGATGGGGTTGAAAAACGGCCGTGATATGTTTCTCCGGATATATAGATTTCACCGAATTAAAAAACGCACGAATTTCTTCCGGATGATGAGCATAATCATCTATAAAAATAAAATCCTCTCTTTCAATAAGATAATCAAATCTTCTTTTAACCCCCGTAAATGTTTTCAATTTTTCGATTATAATATCCGGAGAGATGCCCCATTGATGAGCTACTGCAAAAGCTGCCGTCGCATTAAGAATATTATGCATTCCGGAGACTCCGAGTTCAACCAAAAATGAAAGCTTTTGTTGATACGTTATATTAAAAAATGCCTTATTGGGGAACAATTGAACTTTAGATATTGAATAATCTGCCGTTGGTTCGAGTCCGTATGAAAATTGATTTTTATAATTAATTTTCCCTTTTAAATTTTCGTGAATAATAAGCGGACCATGAGCTCTGATTCGAGTTGAAAACTTGCGAAAAGAGTTTTCCAATTCTTCCTTGACACCATAAATATCGAGATGATCTGCATCCATAGAAGTAATCACAGCTGAATCGGGAGATAATTGAAGAAACGAGCGGTCAAACTCGTCCGCCTCTTCAATAACCATCTCTACTTGTGGGTCTAAAACAAAATTAGAATTAAAATTTTTAGCAACGCCTCCAATAAAAGCCATTAGTTTTTTTTCTTCATGAAATATATGAGTAATCATGGCCGTTGTGGTCGTTTTCCCATGCGTCCCCGCCACTGCGATATTGGGATATTGGCTTGAAACTTTGCCCAAAATTTCAGACCTTTTGAAAATAGGAACATTATAGGCTATAAAAAATTGATATTCCAGATGTTCCTTACTTACAGCAGGAGTATGAACTACCAAATCTACATCTGTCGGAATCAGGGAAATATTTTCCTCGAAATGGATATGAGCACCTTTATTGAGTAATTCTTCGGTAATGGCCGTAGGAGTAAGATCATATCCATGAACTTCTTTTCCGTGTTGCAAAAAATATTGCGCCAAAGCACTCATTCCGATACCGCCGATGCCTAAAAAATAGATGCACTGAAACCGATCTGTATTAAGATTTTCCATTAACTTTTTTTCTCTATTTTAGTAATAAATTGATGAGAGAGATCATATAAATGATGCATCATTTGAGAAGAATCCCCCGGAGCAAATCGGGCATATTCACATTGTTCAAGTGTAGCAACAAAATCTTGAATTGCCTCATTGCTGAGTTGTTTTTCCTTCAAGCGCATTGTGACTGTCTCCATAGATAATTGAGCCAACGGAATGTGAAATTTATCGCTCATATATCCCCACAATACTTGAGAAATTTCGACATAAAACTCTTCTTTTTTATTGGCTGATAACAATACCGAAGCTCTTTTCAATCGTTTTCGTGCTACCTTATTTGCTTTTTTATTTTTTATTAAAGCCAAATTCTTATTCTCTTCAATTTTTTTTCTCCAAATTAAAATAAAGAGAACAAAAAAGAAAAATGGAAGAAAGAGAAAGAAAAAATACCAAGGAGTTGCAAAAAAAGCATCTCTTTTCGGATGAAACGCTTTTCCGTCCGTTTTAATAAAACGAATATCATTTCCAAGGACTTTTATATCTCTTTGGCGTGAAGATACAGATGTAATTCCATCTCCGCTACCTTTTTCCACTTTAATGAAAAGAGAATCTGTTTTTAGCGTTTTATAAGAATGTGATTTAATGTCAAAAAAAGAAAAGGAGATGGGTGCAATGGCAAAGTTTCCTTCAGATCTAGGAATCAACACATACTCAAAGGTACGGGAACCGGAAACCGTATTTCCGAGGGAATTTATATTATCGGTAATTTTAGGATCTGTAACATCGAAATCGGCAGGAAAATCGACATTCAAATTATCAATATATTGCAAATTTCCATTTCCGGTAATTGTTACAGTTAAATTGACAGCATCGTTGGTTTTAAGTTCCGTACGGGACAAGTTCGATTTCATGGTAAAATGCCCCACTACCCCACTAAAATCATCCGGTTGATTGGGCTCGGGTAATTTTTTCACATTCAGGGTAATACTATTTGATTTCAACTTAAGATCGACATCTCTTGCTCTTTGCCCCCCACCGAAAAAGTTATCCCATGGGTCATTAGAGCGCACACTATAAATAAGACGCCCCACAAAATCCAATTCAAAAGGAGTAACGGTTAATTTTCCGGATTGTTGAGGAAAGAGAGCGGTTTTACGTATCTCAACTACGGAATATCTTTTCCCGTTTACGGTTTCCACCGATTCGGGAGCATTTTGATTGGGATCTCCAAGGGTATAAGCCCAAAAACCCGATTGCGAAGGTGCATTCACTCCTGTGATTTGGTATCCTCCGTTAACTTGTTGTCCAACATACATTTTATGAGTTACGATTACCTCTTCACCCACATAAGGATTCGATTTGGAGGCATAAGCTTTGACAAAAACATCTTCATGACCGATATTGGGGACTGAAGAAGTTGTGGTTTGATTACCTCTTTTTTGAGAATTTGCAGGCGCTTCCGAAACCGAAATGGTAACCGAATTAGATTTCAGCTGTTGCTTTCCCACCTGCACTATTGCAGCAGGAATTGTATAAGTTCCAGATTTTGATGCACGTAAGGTATAAGAATAGGTATATGTCTTAGATTGCGTTGTCTGACCATTAATCATACTCATAGAGGAAGAAAAACTTTGATTTGGCCCCCCGAGTACATCAAAATGATCAAAATTAACCGATACAATCTTTGTAGCTTTCTCATCTAACACAACAGAATAGTTAAAAGCTTGTCCCACAGAAATTTGAGAAGGAGCGGTCGCTTTACATGACTGAGCATTGGATGGGGATACAAAAATTGTGAAAAGAATAATTATATTTACTTTTAATAGATTAAAAAAAGCATTCATAATTGTATATCTTTTTAACATCTGTTCATCGAAAAAACGTACAAAAATAACATTAATTATTTAAAGTAAATAAAAAATGAAAAATCCGGTCAAGCTTTTTTCCTATATCTCTATATAAAAATTCATTTTGACACTTCTCTTTTCAGCGGATGTAAATCAATGACTGATTATTTTGTATCTTTGCAGCATTAAAAAATCTATATCAAGAACCTCAATACACCGAAGTTATGGCCAATGAAAATTTCATCGATTATGTAAAAATATTTTGTCATTCGGGTAAAGGCGGGGCAGGTTCGGCACACTTGATGAGAACGGCTCAAGACCCGAAAGCCGGTCCGGATGGTGGCGACGGAGGCAAAGGAGGCGATGTTATTTTTAGAGGCAACCGCAACTTATGGACTTTATTGCATTTACGTTATACAAAACACATTTTTGCTGAAGACGGGGGAAATGGTGAAGGAAATCAATGCTTTGGGAAGCAAGGGAAAAATGCAATTATTGAAGTTCCTTTAGGTACCGTTGTTAAATATGAAGAAACAGGAGAAGTAATCGGAGAAATTATTGAAGACGGAGAAGAGTTGATTGCCATGAATGGAGGACGGGGAGGTCAAGGTAACGTGCATTTCAAAACAGCGACACGTCAAACACCCCGATTTGCACAACCCGGAGAAGAAGGATTTGAAGGATGGCTTGTATTAGAATTAAAGATTTTAGCAGATGTCGGCTTGGTGGGTTTTCCAAACGCAGGGAAATCGACACTCATTTCAGTCATATCAAACGCAAAACCAAAAATTGCGGATTACCCGTTTACCACACTAAAACCAAACCTTGGAATGGTGGCATACAGGGATCATCAATCCTTTGTAGTAGCCGATATTCCGGGAATTATTGAAGGTGCTTCTACCGGAAAAGGATTGGGGCTTCGTTTTTTAAGGCATATAGAACGTAATTCCATCCTCCTCTTTTTGGTTCCTTCTATTTCGGAAAACATACAGAAAGAATATAAGATTTTATTAAAAGAATTAAAATTATACAATCCTGAACTGATAGATAAAAAACGACTGCTTGCCATTACTAAATGCGATTTACTTACTGAAGAGGAGTTGAAAAAGTTAAAAACCAAAGTTCCGAAAACGATTCCGGCAATCTTCATCTCTTCACACACGCAGATGAATCTCATTCAGTTGAAAGATTTGATATGGAGCACTTTACAAGAGATGTAGCCACTATCTCAACTTGGCGCCCACCTCTTTATCAAAAGCATCAATCAATTTTTTCATTATTTTTTGAATATCCTCTTCTGTCATTGTCTTTTCAGAATGTTGGAGGACAAAATTTAATGCATAGGATTTTTTTCCGGTTTCAATATGGGTTCCCTCATAAACATCAAACAAGGTAACTGATTTCAACCATTTAGAAGCTGTGCGATAAGCAATTTGCTCCAATTGTTCATAAGAGACCTCCTGATTTACTACCAACGCTAAATCTCTTTTCACTGAAGGAAATGCCGGTATCTGAGAATAGATGATTCTATTTTTATCACAATCCGAATAAAGCAATTGTGCATCCACTTCTGCATAGTAAACCGGTTTTTTAATATCAAAATATTTTAATACTTTAGGGTGTACTTGTCCGATGTGAATCAACACTTTATCATTTATTGAATAGATCAAATTTTCCAAAAAGCGTCCCGGTTCTTCAAAAGAGATCGTTAATTCTTCTGATGGATAGTTGATTTTTTGCATGAGATTCAACACCATATTTTTCAAATAGAAGAAATCCAAATCGAATGGTTGATGATTCCATACATCATCGTGCATTTTTCCGGTAACAAAAAGCGAAAGTGTGTCTTTTTCTTCGATTTGCTCAGTTACCTCAGCATGATGGTCTAGTGATTTCCGGTTGTAAGTCTTTCCGAATTCAAAAAGTCTGAGATTGGTATTTTTATTATTCAGATTACGGGAAATGGTTTCCAATCCAGAAAAAAGCATTGTTTGTCTCATGACACTCAATTCATTACTGAGAGGATTCAATAAAGGAATTGATTTCGACTCGTCAATAAAATCGAACTGTCTTGCATAAGTACTTTTTGTCAGCGAATTATTCATCATTTCATAGAATCCGTTAGCTGCAAGATAGAGAGATATTCTTTCTTGAAGTTTTGTACTCAACGTTTTTTTAGGAAGATGAATACTGTATGAAAGTTGTTCCGGAATTTCAATATTATTATAGCCGTATATTCTTAAAATTTCTTCTATCAAGTCAATGGGACGGGTAACATCATTTTTATAGAGAGGAACCGTAACCATAAGTTGCTCTTCGCCGGAGGCCTGAACTTCCATCCCCAAGAGCAATAAGATAGTCGACACCGTTTGCTTGTCTATCTCTTTGCCGGCGATGCGGTTAATTTCATCAAAACGCAGCGTAATGGTAGGTCGTTCAATACGAGTCGGATATGCATCCATAATTTCGGAAGTAACTATAGCCCCTGAGAGGTCCTTAATCAAGTTTGCCGCTCTTTTGAGTGCATAGACTGTAATTTCAGGATCGCAGCCCCGTTCAAATCTGAAAGCTGCATCTGTTTTCAAATTGTGTCTTTTGGATGTTTTGCGAACAGAAACAGGGTTAAAGTAAGCACTTTCCAAAAAGATGGACGTCGTATTTTGAGTAACACCGGAATCCAATCCTCCGTAGACACCTGCAATACACATTCCTCCTTCACTATTACATATCATCAAATCTTCATGATCTAATTTAATTTCATTTCCATCTAAAGTATTGAAAAGTGTTCCGGACGGAAGATTTTTAACAATTACCTTTTTCCCTGTAATCTTATCGGCATCAAAGGCGTGAAGCGGTTGTCCCACTTCGAACATAACAAATTGGGTAATATCGACAATATTATTAATAGGTCGAATGCCAATAGATTTCAATCTATTTTTGAGCCATTCCGGGGACTCTTTCACTTTCACTTTATCAAATGTCAGTCCCGAATAACGAGGACATGCCTCTTTATTTTCCACCACAATTTCGATTCCGTTTTTTCTTGAATTTGAAGTAAAGTCATATGCTGTCGGTAAAACCAATCCAGAACATTTAACTCCGTTAATTTTAAGTACTGCATATAAATCTCTGGCAACCCCAAAATGGGAAATGGCATCACTACGATTAGGCGTCAATCCTATTTCAAAGATAGAGTCGCTTTCTATTTTAAAATATTTAGCCGCCGGTGTCCCTATTTTTGCATCTTCGGGCAGTACCATAATTCCATCGTGGGAACTTCCCAACCCAATTTCATCTTCAGCACAAATCATCCCTTCGGAAACGACTCCACGAATTTTAGATTTTTTTATCGTAAAAGAGCTCTCATTATCGTACAATACAGTCCCAATGGTTGCCACTACTACTTTTTGCCCTTTGGCAACGTTTGCAGCCCCACAAACCACATTCAATATTTGATTGTTTCCTACGTCAACGGTAGTCACATGTAAGTGGTCGGAATCCGTATGTGGCTCACAAGTAAGCACTTCTCCGATCACCAATCCTCTCAATCCTCCTCTAACACTTTCAAAAGTCTCAATAGCTTCTACTTCTAATCCGCAATCTGTAAGATATTTCCCAGTTTCTTCGGGAGTTAAATCAAAACTTAAATATTGTTTTAACCAATTGAAAGATATTTTCATAATTTCACTATAAAATTCTTAAAACCTATTCATTGAAAGACACTTAGCTTATTTATTTGTTCTTTCCTCTTAAAAGCCGGCAAATTTACAAGATTTTTTTCAATTAGCTCATTCTTTTAACAAAATTTGTTGATAATAATCCGTCCGATTTATAATAACCTTCCGTAGAAAAATGGGAATTATATTATTTATTAACATTTTTTTGTTATTTAAAATAATAATTGTATTATTGCAGGTTAAAATCAGTATTAACCCTAAGTTAATTTATATAAAATATGCCAAAAATATACGAACAAGAAAATGGAGTTAATGTCATTGCTGAAGGCTCCAATTTAATAGGAAATATTGTAACTTCAGGAGATTGTCGGATAGATGGAAACATGAAAGGGAATATTCAATCCAATGCAAAAGTCATTGTAGGAGAAACTGGAATCGTTGAAGGAGAAATTGTATGTAAAAACATCGAAATTGAAGGTAAAGTGAAAGCCAACATCAATGTTGGAGATTTATTAAGTTTACGCTCAAATGCAGTTCTAATGGGCAATATAATAGCCGGGAAACTTTCGATTGAACCCGGTGCCAATTTTGTGGGAAATTGTAAAATGCAAAATTCAAAGGTTGAAATTCCTGTAGAAAAACAAGAAGATAAACAATGAAAAAGAATTCCGGTGATTCCCCTATGAAGGGTTATGTCCGTTATTCCGGAATGGCCTTTCAAATGGGAATTATCATTGCCGGCGGCACTTATGGTGGCATAAAATTGGACCAATGGCTATTAACCGGCCCTCTTTTTGTTATCCTCTGTTCCTTAGGCGCAATTGCGATTTCTATGTACTTAATTCTCAGAGATTTTACTTCCAAAAAAAAATAAACAACCGCTATGTTAAAATATGCTTTTAAGAAATACTTATTCCGGCTTCTGATTTTTTCGATTTGTATTGCCGGACTTTCTTTTGCTTTGCAACGTTTTTTCCCAGCTTACGCCTCCCCTGCCCTTCCTTTTTTAATTTTATTCTTTTTTATCATTATACTTTTTACTCATTATCTCCTTTTGAGAGGTTTGTATAAAAAAGATAAAAAGTTTATTTCCAACTATATTTTAGCAACCACCATCAAATTTCTTTCCTATATTATCTTTGTTTTGGTTTATTTAGTATTGTTTAAAGAAGATCGAATTTTATTTACGATTTCTTTTCTGATTCTATATCTTCTTTTTTCAATTTTTGAAATATATACTACAAAACGCGAACAAAAAGAGAGTTAGCCCTATTTTTCATTAATTTTAAATTATGGTTCCCAAAAATATTCTGATTGTTGATTCCGTACATGAAGATTTGACCAACCGATTGAACGCAGCCGGATTTCATTGTGAAATAAACCGAACAATCACACAAGAAGAATTTATAGTCGCTGAAGATAAATATATCGGTTTAGTGATTCGGAATCGTTTTCCGTTAGACCGTCGTGTGTTGGATTCTAAGAAAGAGTTACAATTCATTGTCAGAATCGGCTCCGGAGTTGAACATATTGACTTAACAAGTTGTAAGGAAAGAGGTGTCGCTTGTTTGAGTACGCCTGAAGGAAATGCACATGCAGTAGCGGAACATTGCATCGGCCTCCTTTTGTCGGCGCTTAAACACATTCCATCAGCCAATCAGGAAGTTCGAGAAGGACTTTGGCTCCGTAGCCAAAATAAGGGACACGAAATTTCATCCCGGACTATTGGGATTATTGGTTTTGGTAATACCGGAAAAGCTTTTGCAAAATTGCTCAGCGTTTTCGGTTGTACAATTTTAGTTTATGATAAATTTAAAAGCGGATTTACGGAACCCTATATTCAAGAAGTCTCTTTAGATGAACTTTGTAAAAAGTGTGATGTCATATCGTTACACATTAACTATATGCCTGAAAATTATCATTTTGTAGACAAAAACTTTATTAAAAAGTGCACTCGAAATCCTATTTTCATCAATAGTTCAAGAGGATTAGCCGTAAACACAGAAGATATAGTGGATGCTCTTCGCAATAAACAGCTTTCTTTTGCATGTTTGGATGTTTTGGAATACGAAAATGTACATTTGGAAAACGCTCCCTTACAAGATTGGGAGCCCGCCATGAAGGAGCTGGCTTCAATGAAAAATGTGCTCTTAACTCCACACATTGCAGGACAAACTTATGAGTCTGCAGTAAGACATGCTAAAATTGCCTACCAAAAAATCATCAATTATTTGGAACAACAAGACTGCTAATCAACAACAAGAACTTGCTCGAATCACTTCTGCCGTTCCTCCGATTATATATCGGCGATTTGTTCTTAATAACGTACAAGTTGCTCTTGTACGAGCAAAAGAATCCAACCGGAAAAGTTCCTTCCTAAAGAAAAAACAATCCCCATTGTGAAGTTCTTTGAGCATACATTCATTCAAATTTTCTTTTTTATACTTTTTGAATATAGTCACAAGTTCTTCATCCAGAGCACTTGAGCTTTTAATGCGAGATAGATGTTGCCGCCACGCTCGTTCAATATCTTGAGGTAACGAAATCTCTTCCATCAGTTGAAGGGATAAATTCTTATATTGATTTTTCCACTCTTCGCCATGAGATTTAACAAAATACGGAGAATTTACATAGACAAAAAAATGAGCCAATTCATGAATAAAAACCAATAAAAATTCATATTTCCCCAAATCACGATTCACACTAATTGAAGGGATCCTTTTTCCGTCAATACGAAATCGAAAATCTCCTTTTTTTGATATTCGGGGTGAGGAAATCACAAACTTAAACTGATAATTTCCTATAAACCTCATCACAAAAGGGATGGCTTCTACGGGAAAATAACGTTGCAAGACAACCAAAAATTCTTCTTTAGTTACTGAACGCATAAATGGTCATTCTCAGAAGGTTGAACTAATTCGCAGCCACAATTTCTATCAATTCTGCGTTGACGCTGTCCATAAATATTTCGGCTACAGGAAGTAAACAAAATGACTGCCACCAAAAAGAGAAGAGTTCTTATAGACACTATTTTTCTCATTTCACTCATATTTTAGTTATTTTTCCGGTAAAACTAATTTAGCATATTTAAGTAATAGTGTTTTAAGGCCAACGGACTCGAAAGCAATCATCGCTTTTTTATCAGCCCCGCTACCTTCTACTCCGGTCACATTGCCATAACCGAATTTTTGATGATACACACGAACACCCATCTTGATATCCTCCGGCATTGCAATATTGCCTATAGAAGCCAAATTGATTTCTGAAGAAGAAGTCGGAGTAGAAGTATTTTTTTTAGGAAAGGGAGTATAATTATCTTTTAAATTTACTTTCTTATTCATTGTCGGGGCAAACATTCCGAATCCTGATGAAGCTTTTTCGGTAAGTTTTAAAAATCTGGTAGGAATTTCATCAATAAATCTGCTCTTTTCACAAAACTGTAACGAGCCAAACTTATAACGGGTTTGGCAATGAGTAAGTGTCAACGATTCTTTGGCACGAGTAACGGCCACATAAAAAAGCCGCCGTTCCTCTTCCAATTCCTGTTTCGATGCAATTGACAAGGAAGACGGGAATAGATTTTCTTCCATTCCGGTTAAATAAACGTGGTCAAATTCCAATCCTTTTGCCGCATGAATCGTCATCAACTTCACCTTATCCAAATCATCGGACTCCTTTTCTTCTTCATCTGTGAGCAATGCAATACTTTCCATATAACGATCCAATGTTGGAAAATATTGATCAATCAACTCTCCAGTTTCTTCATTAAAACTACTTTCAGGGGTTTTCTCTGTAAACTCTTTCACAGAGTCGAGCAGTTCTTCAACATTTTCCAATCGTTCTTTCTCGGCAATATTATCTTTCAGATCTTGCAAAACCCCCGTTGTTGTAACTATATGCATAGCAAGATCATAAGCATTGGTCGTTTGTAATTGTGCAGTATATGCTCTAATTCTTGAAGCGAAATCCTGCAATTTGGATCGTGTGGGTGCATTTACCTCAAGGAAAAAATCATCAGGATGGGCAACAACATTCCAAATCCGGGCATTCTGCTCTTTTGCACAAGCAATCACTTTATCCATCGTCGTGGAACCAATTCCTCTAAGAGGATAATTGATTACTTTACGCAAAGACTCTTCATCATAATTATTAATCACTAAACGAAAATATGCCAAAACATCTTTGATTTCTTTTCTTTTATAAAAAGACATTCCTGCATAGATTTTGTAAGGGATATGCCTTTTAATCAAAGCTTCTTCCAAAGCACGGGATTGAGCATTGGTTCGATATAGAATTGCAAATTGAGAATTGTTTAATTGAAAATTGAGTTTTGATTCAAAAATAGAATTGGCAACAGTGTTAGCCTCTTCGGTCTCATTACTCAGAAGGTGAACTCGAATTTTAGCTCCTTCATCTTTATCTGTCCAGACCTCTTTTTGAATTTGTTCCGTATTATTTTTAATAATGGCATTTGCCGCATTGACAATATTACTTGTAGATCTATAGTTTTGTTCCAATTTCACAGTTGCAGCTTCGGGATAATCTCTTCGAAAATTCAAAATATTTTGAATATTGGCACCTCTGAAAGCATAAATACTTTGGGCATCATCTCCCACAACGCAAAGATTATGGTGGGCCGCAGCCAATTTCTTCACAATCAGATATTGAGCAAAATTAGTGTCTTGATACTCATCTACAAGTATATAGCGATATCTGTTTTGGTATTTATAAAGGACTTCCGGAAAATCACGCAACAAGACATTCATGTAATAAAGCAAATCGTCGAAATCCATGGCATCGGCATTTCGCAAACGAGCCGTATAGCGCATAAAAATCTCGGAAATCATAGGGCGCCCGCTACGAGCATCTGCATCTAAAATTTCAGAATTTCGGGCATACTCTTCCGCAGACAACAGACTTGACTTCGCAGAAGAAATTCTATTCAGAACATAATTGGGAAGATATATTTTTGGATCCAGACTCATCTCTTTAATAATAGTCCTGAGCATACTCTTAGAGTCATCCGTATCATAGACCGTTAAATTCTTAGAAAAACCAAGTTTTTCGGCCTCGACTCTCAATATTTTATAAAAAACCGAATGAAAGGTTCCCATGACAACAGCTTTCGCTTGTGCATCCCCTACTAATTTAAAAATCCTATCTTTCATTTCTGCCGCGGCCTTATTGGTAAACGTTAAGGCCAAAATTTGATAAGGGATAATCCCTTTCGCGATCATATAGGCAATTCTATAGGTCAACACACGCGTTTTCCCGGAGCCGGCACCGGCAATCACCATCAACGGACCTTCAATTTTCTTGACCGCTTCTTGTTGAGATACATTAAGTTGTGATAATATAGTTTGTTCTGTATTCATACCTTGGTTTGTCTTTGCAAAAATAAGAAAAATAACTCGTACCTCAAGTTCAATTTATCATTTCTTCTTGTGAATAATATTTTATATTTTTGCATCATCAAAATAAAGTGAACTCAATGAATAGAATCTTAAACAAAAACTTCAAATTAAGTTGTTTGGTTTTATTTTTTATATGCGGACAATTTTCCGGAGGGAACTCTTATTGGACATATCAAAATACACAGACACATCTGTTAGCAGATTCTTTGCCGCATGACGATTCTATTCCTGAATTGCATTCCCAAACTTTATTCACAATAAATACCGAACCTCCTCAAATACTTTTAAATATCAGGAATATACAACGAATTATTCCCTCTTGCTATCATTTAAAATACATCATTTCTGAACATACCATCAAAATTAAAATAATCCTTTTTGACGAAATACAAGCCATTCTAACTGCCGGACAATTTTTGGCAGGATTTTATTTCGTCGGACTCAGGAAATTGCAAATATAGAAACCGTTTTTTCTTAGTTGTTTATTTTTAATTCGATTTTGAATAAAAAAGTCGAATCTTAATTAGTTTATTTACATAAAATATAAAATAAGAAAAAATGGAAAATTATATTTCAATTGATAATCAATTATCAGAAATGTCTGATTATAAAATTGTTAAAAAAGGAGGCGTTGATTTACTTGGAATCCTCATGGGTGTAATCGGTATTTTACTTTTAGTAATTCCTTTAATCATATCTATGCATTTCGGAATCAGTATATTTCTAGGAATTCTCGGATTAACTGCAATTATCATAGGCTTAATTAAAATCATCAAATCAAGTTCCAAATCTGGTGGGGAATACATCTACGCTCCCACAGGCAAGAAAATAAAAAAATTCGACTTGTACTACGATGGCCAACATATTCAAAAATTACATTTTTTATTGCAAAATAAAGACTATAGTGCTATCCTTAAACTTCCATGCGTCAAAGATTCAGGTCATATCATGCGGATAATGGGAACAAAAGAAGGGGATATCGCGCTTCTTCAAATCACAGAATTCATTCCCTATAATTATGTGGCTACTTCACCGGTTTATGTTTTAGAAGGTGAAGATGCAAAAAAAATGATAAGCCACGTTCTTTCCTCCGGAAATTAGTTATCAAAACAAGCATTAGTTATTCTGTTTTATAAGAATAATTATACAAAGAGATGTTGGGAAATATTCCAACGTCTCTTTTTTTTACTATTGGTCTAATTTGGCATAACTCTGAAAAAAGGTTATCTTTGTTGCTTTAAAAATAATCCGCCATGATAAGTTCCGAATTTCAGGCTGAAAAACACAAATTCTATCTAGCAATAAGCAAATCCTTAATTCCGGTAGGACTTATTTGGATTGTGTATCTGATTAACACTACTTTTTCACTGCAATGGAATAGTTGGGGATTGCGTCCCCGTTCTTTTTCAGGACTTGGAGGGATTTTCACCATGCCATTTCTTCATGCCGATTTACAACATATTTTTTCAAACAGTATTCCATTATTCTTATTCTGTTTCGGATTATTCTATTTTTTTTCAAAAAAAGCGATGCTAATTTTGTTCATGAGTAGTTTGATTACAGGAATATTTACTTGGGCAATAGGTTCTTCGGGTATTCATATCGGGGCAAGTGGGCTGGTGTATGCACTCGCATTTTTTCTGGTAACTATTTCTATCATAAAGATGGAACCCACACTCATGGCCTATACGCTTATTATTATTTTTCTTTATGGCAGTCTTATTTGGGGATTTTTTCCCATATTATTTCCCGACAGACACATCTCTTGGGAAGGACATTTATCGGGTGCTCTAACCGGCATTATTCTTGCTTTTTTTTATAGAAAAGAAGGCCCTCAAAAAAAGGTATACTTTCCAGAAGAAGATGAAGACGAGAATGAAGATTTTTACTCCAATGAAAATGAAGAAAATTTCATACATTTGCAGCATGATAAAAGCACGGAGCGTGAAACACCAAATTAGTCTTTTCCTCATCATAATTTTACTGATAGGATGCAAAAAGTCGCCGATTGAATGGGATACCGACCTCAATGCACCATTATTTAATACAGAGTTATCCGTTGCGCACATTCTTCCGGACAGTATGGTTTCCGTTGATGAGAACAACTTATTGTCCTTAGTTATTGACAAAGACCTTTTTTCTCTCTCCACCAACTCATTCACCTCTTTACCTGATTCAATATTTCAGTTGTATTTACCGGTCTCCTCATCAGCATCGTTGGCTCCTAACACCCTATTTTTTCATAAAGATGAAGTTCAAAAAATGCAACTTTCTCCGCTTGAACTAACGAAAATTGAATTACATGGAGGTTCTATTGCCTTTGAGGTTATAAATCCATTTAACCAACCCATCGAATTGCATTATCAGATTCCTGCCGCCAAAATTAACGGGGTTTCTTTATCAAAAAAAATAACGATTCCTAAGGGTAATGGTAGCGAAAACAGCTATACGGCTCATATTGATATATCCGGTTACCAACTTGACTTGCGGGGACCAAACGGAAATACCGTAAATAGTTACCGCAATATTCTTGCAGTAAGAGTTTCTCCCAATGCCCCTGACTCCGCAAGAACTATCGGTTCCGAATTGCTTATTAAAATTAATTTTGAAGATATTGATCTTGGATATGCAGGAGGGTTCTTTGGACAACAACATATCAATTATGGACCTGAAACGACACCAATCCATTTCTTTGATATGATTCAAGACGGTACCCTCGAAATGGAAAGTGCCAAAGCGTCATTTACGATTCAAAATGGGATTGGAGCAGATTTACAATTCAGATTATTAAGTCTTAAAGCCATAAAAAGCAACACACTTGAAGAACTCCCATTCCAAAGTTCTCTTTTGAATCGCCCCATCAATATCACCCGTGCTTCAGAAAACAATAATCCCGGAGTTCCTGTCTCCCCTACTACAACTACGATTGACGTCACCGAATCCAATATTCTGCAATGGCTGACTTTCTTCCCTGACCAAACAGAATATCAAGCGATGCTCCATCTTAATCCGATGGGAAATATTTCGGCAGGGAATGATTTCATCTATCGGGGATATGATTTTAAGACAAAAGTACATATTGAAATTCCATTTTCCTTTTCTGCTTCCAATCTAACCCTTCGTGACGATGTTGCTTACAAATTCGGCAGTGAATTGGATCCTGTTGATCAACTTCGGTTACAACTTATCGCCGACAACGGATATCCTTTTGCAGCTCAGATTCAGGTGGAGATTATCGATTCTCAAGGAGAGTCAAAACTTCCACTCTTTTCAGGTAATAACACTATTTTACCCGGGACTTTGATTGAAGAAGGAGTTACAACTCCGACCCGCAGCATTCTCCCCATTACTTTGAATAATGCAGAGAGTAAAATACTTAAAGAAAATGGGAAGATGAGAATTACCGCTACCTTTAATACCAATACTCCCGGATATACTAAAATCTATGATTCCTATAAATTAAGATTAAAACTGACAGGAAATTTTCAATATCATATTGAAATTCAATAAAAAAATAAAAAAAAGAAGTAAACCTATTTGCTATATCAAATAAAATTACTATTTTTGCACCCCAATTAAGAAATAAAAAAAATAAATTATCAAATAGAAAAAAGATGGCAAATCACAAATCGGCTTTAAAACGAATCAGAGCGAACAACAGAAAGAGATTGGAAAACAGATATTATGCAAAAACAATGCGTAATTCTTTAAAAGAGATTAGATTAATGTCTAATAAAGAAGAAGCTTCAGGAAAATTATCCGGTGTGGTTTCTCTTATTGATAAATTAGCCAAAAAAGGAATTATTCACAAGAATAAAGCTGCCAATTTGAAATCAGGATTAATGAAAAAAATCAATTCTTTATAATTTTTTTCCTATTCTCAATAAAAAAAGCTGCCTAAATATTAGGCAGCTTTTTTTATTGCCAATTTCTTATTCTCCAAAGACTTTGTATATCCTCAATAAATCAATGGTTTCTTTACAAAGCTTTGTTCGGAGTTATTTCTTTGCGATCAAGCAATACGCATAAAAAGTACCAAAAAATCAAGGAAAAAAGAAAGCCACCCGCCTCCCCTTTTTGCCCTGCCCACGCACGTTGCTTAGTTGCAGAACTAACTCTTTTTGATTAGGGGGCTTCCTTTTTCAAAAAAAATCGCGTACTTGATTATCAAGCACTTTTATTTGATTTTTCAAAATATCAATCTTTAAAACACTATGCTTTATTTTTTCATAATCGTGCTATAATTTTGTCGCAATCAAAACACATACCCATGAGACAAATTTCAAATTTTAAAATTGCTTTTACATTTACGGGACCTATTAGCGACACAAAACCTAATGTAGCCATTCTGTCCGACAGCGAGTTGACTTTCTCCAATCCGGAGAATATTCTAATGGCGGTTTCGTTTTCCGGAGATTTAACCAAGGAAGAAGAGGATATGCTTCAAAATTATGCAAAAAAGAGGAATATTCTGAATTGCTTTTTTGTCAGAGAGCCGATAGTTGCAGCTATAGGCGGAGGTTTGATACCTCCGGAGGGCGGTTCTGCTCTTTTGGTGCACTTCGGCAGATTTCATCTTGATATTTGCCGTTTCTCTTATACGGCGGGGGACAGTTCCACCGACTCTATTCCAATGGAATTGTGTTGCCGATTGGAAAACCATTGTATGTACCCGTGGATTGGATTCCCCTTTTATTTTAGAAGTAAATACGCAATGAATGTTGATGACCAATCCCTCACAATGTTAGCAGATATGTTGCGTGGCGGTAATGAGATGGGCTTCAGCGAAGATAACTCTGTAAAAATTAGCGGAACGGATTTGCTTCAAGGAGTTCAAATGACTATCAGCGAAGATGTGGCAGAATTAAAAAATAGGGCTCTTGCCACTTCTAAAAAGGTATTTGACGCGATGTCTTCGGCAATATCTGAATGGCCTGAAAAATCATCAGAACAAATCATAATTACCGGCGATTACAGATACTTTCCGGATCTC
>JAKIZI010000049.1 GCA_022708105.1 Bacteroidota bacterium | reverse complement strand
AATACTCTTAAGGCATCCGTAACCGACAGGGTTCCCTCAGCAGAGTCTTTCCGGCCGGTAAACGGGAAGGTGTCCGGTCCCCGCTGGCATTGAGAATTGATATTTACACGACATACTTGATTGACTAAAGTGTCTATTAATGTTGCAATTTGGTCAGCATTTTTTCCGAAAACAGATGCTTGTTGTCCGTAGTTGGAGTTAATGACATATTGTAAGGGTTCTTCAATCTCTTTATAGGTAACAATAGGAATTATCGGTCCGAATTGCTCCTCGTTGTAAATATCCATTTGCTCATTTACTCCGGACAAAACTGCGGGATAAAACAGCGATAACTTAGTTTGTCCTCCGTGTGGATTTTCGAGTTTAGCTCCGTGGGCGAGTGCATTTTCGATGAGTTTTGTCAAATATTCGGGTTTTCCCGTTTCCGGAAGCGGGGTGATGTCCATACCCTCTTCCCACGGGAGTCCGATAGATAATTTTTCGACTGCAGCCGCGATCTTTTCAATAAACTCATTGGCGATACTTTCATGTACAAAAAGAATTTTTAAAGCAGTACAACGTTGTCCATTGAAAGAGAGCGCTCCTAAAACACACTCTTTTACGGCGGCATCAATATCCGCATCGGCCAATACGATGGCCGGATTCTTGGCATCCAAACCCAGAACCGATTTTAAACGATGAAGTTGAGGATGTGCTTTTTTAAGAATATCTGCCGTTTTACTGGACCCGATGAAGGCCAGCACATTTACTTTTCCGGATTCCATTAATGGGCCAATCACGGTAGCACCGCTTCCATAAACGGTATTCACGACTCCTTTGGGAAAGGCCTCTGCAAAAGCACGCAAAAGCGGTTCGTGAAGAAGAACCCCCATTCTCGGGGGTTTGAATACAACAGTATTTCCCATAATTAATGCGGGAATGAGCGTCGTATAAGTCTCATTCAACGGATAATTAAAAGGACCCATACAAAGCACCACGCCCAGCGGAGTTCTTCTGATTTGTGCAATAATTCCTTCCGAGATGGTGAAACGGGAGGAGTCTCGATCTAAATTCTTAACTGCTTCTATGGTATCGTTGATATAATCTACGGTTCTGTCAAACTCTTTTTCGGAATCACTCCGTTTTTTGCCGATTTCCCACATGATGAGTTTGACAATTTGTTCCCGTTGTGCTTTCATCATCACAACAAACTTTTTGACACATGCGATACGTTCTTCCACCGTCATATTTGGCCAAGTTCCTTTTCCGTTATCGAATGCAGCAGCAGCGCTATTTATGGCTTCAATGGCCTCTTTCGGTCCCATGGAAGGAAAAGCGCCCATATAATTATCCAATTGACCATCTTTTTCTACATATATCGGAGAATATACTTCTTTGTAAGGGCCTTCCCAGGTTCGAATCTCTCCGTGCAGCAAATAAGAGGATTGAATAGTTGGAATTTCAATACGATCTTTTTCTTTAATTTCACTTTCAGCTACAAAAATATTCTGCAAATTTCTCATATCTATATTCTTATTTTTTATTATCTATATTTTTAATTAAAAGCAAAAGTAACGATTTTAAATGAATAATTCATCCAATTTATACTAAACAGATAAAAATGCGTTTAATTAACAACGACAAATTTAAACCAAAGCAATGAAGAAGAAAAAAATACTATTTGTTTGTTTGGGCAATATTTGCCGCTCGTCGGCAGCAGAAGCCATCATGAAAAAGATATTGGAGAGAGAAGGAATAAACGAAATGATAGAAGTTGATTCTGCCGGTATTATTTCAACCCATCGCGGGCAATTTCCTGATCCGAGGATGCGTAAATACGGAGCTCTGAGAGGATACGAAGTGAATAGCATTTCCCGCCCCGTAGTTACCGAAGACTTTCATTATTTTGATATGCTTATCGGCATGGACGACCAGAATATTGCGGATTTGAAGAAAAAAGCTCCCTCACAGGAGACTGCCCGAAAAATAAGTAAAATTGATCGTTATTTCAGATATCATAATTACTCCTATATTCCGGATCCGTATTATGGGGATAAAAAAGATTTCGATCTTACCATTGACCTTCTCGAAGATGCCTGCGAAGGACTTTTGGAAGAACTTCGGAACGAATAAATTTTATTGGTGTCCAGTAAAATAAGGGCCAAGAAAATAAGCTACGACCTCGGGGAAGGCCGGCAATCAAAAGTTCCTCAAAGAAATTATCGAAAGTTGTTTATTTATCTTTTCGTACTTTTGTCTTGATACAAAAGTACCAAAAAATCAAGGCAAAAAGAATGCCGCCCGCTCTGACAAGCAGCTAAGCGGTTCTAACAAAACACGGCATTTCCTCCTACTTGCGTAAGAGGAAATGCAAACGACAAGCGGTATTGCAAGAACCGCTAAGCTGCTTGTCATTCACAGCACCGCCGCCTCTGCTTTTTGCCGGGCCTGCGCGCGGGCTTCGTAGCGGATTGTATTGTGAGTGCCAGAGCTAACTCTTTTTGATTTTTTTTTGGCTTATTTTTTGAAAAATAAAATCGTGCACTTGATTATCAAGGACTTTTGATTATTTTTTGACGGTTTTTATTTTTTACCGGACAGCAACGAATAAATTTATAAAAAAGGGAAATTAAAAATTATTGGTGTCAGGGAAAATAAGTGAAGAAAATAATAATAATTTTCTGATAATCAATCAGTCTATAATATGTATTTGGGTGTGTCGGCTTCGCTGCCGGTGCCCGGTGATACGACCTCGAGCATAACTATGTACGACTTCGAGCATAACTATGTACGACCTCGAGCATAACTATGTACGAAGTCGAGCATAGCTATGTACGAAGTCGAGGAAGGCTTGCAACCAAAAGTTACTCAAAGAAATTCTCGAAATTTATTTCTCTTTCGTACTTTTGTCTTGATACAAAAGTACCAAAAAATCAAGGCAAAAAGAATGCCGCCCGCTCTGCCCATCTGCTAAGCGGTTCTATCAAAACAAGGCATTTCCTCCTACTTGCGTAGGATGAAATGCAAACGACAAGCGGTTTTGCAAGAACTGCTAAGCGAATGGTCATTCACAGCACCGCCGCCTCTGCTTTTTACCGGACAGCAATGAATAAAAATCATTCAATTTTCCTTTAATTCATTGTGATTTTATTCCAGATTAATATTCTTATCTTTAGGATATTTTACGCTGTAGCTCACTGTAAAGGTTTTGGTTTCTCCCGCATTTAATTCCATTTCCCATGTCAGGACGCCGATATCTTGTTTGTTGAATGTTGGCGTGGTTGTTTCCGGCAGCAATTCCACTTCAATCTCTTTGAGTTTTGAAATGGGGTATTGTTCTTTGAGAACGAAATTAATTTTTTTAGTTTGATTATTCTTCACGGTAATACGATAAGTCAAAAGTACTTTGGTATCACTTCCCAGTACCTTGATACTGCTGTAATCCACCAGTTTTTCCCGTTTTACGGATACACGAGGCTCTGTTCCCAAGGTTAAGGTCAGCACTTTTTCGGTAGAACCGGCGTTGATAAATGTTTGTCCGAGATAGGTTCCATCATAAGTAATATTGGCATAAGCACTTAACAAGGCGAGTTTTTCCCAATCTTCAATATCAGCCAACAGGAAAGTTTCGGAATTTAATTTGGGAGCGCAGTAGTATTTGTATTTTGCGTTTGTCTCCTTGGTCTGTAAATCGATGGTTTGTCCTTTCCCATTTCCGGGAATTGTATAGGGAATTTCAATATTATATTGGGTATTGAGATGATCATCCGATTGTTGGATGTAGTCTTCCATTGATTTTGTGGTAATTAGGACGGCTCCGCCCGATGCTCTGGAGCCGTAGCGTGCCGTTGCATCATTCGCAGATAATTCCTCTCTTGATTTTATTGAATTCAAATCGATGGAAAGGGCTTCCCGCATGGCAACTTCGCGGCCATCTACAAAATATAGGGGATAGGTGACGGGAATATCACTTTTGGGAACAGGAGATGCTTCTTCGGTTTTTTTATTCCCTCTATAAGAGACTTGATCACTGACTGTATTGAGGGAAATACTTCCTTGATATGAATAACTATTGGACGCGCCCTCTGCATAACCACCATAGTATGGTGTGATATAGTTTAAAAACCAAGTTGAAAATAACGGGGCAACTTTAGTCTGTCCGGGCATGGCGGTAGAAAGGGTCAATTTTACTTTGTTCCAATCGAGTCCGGTCGTTTGAAAGACATTGGCTTTCCCTGCAATTTTAATTGGCTGGTCCATTGAAGTAATAGTCATATCGTAAAACGGGGTCCATCCGGCAGCGGTTGTGAAATAACTTACGGTCAACTCCGTAGTGCCGGCCAAAGCTGCGGATAAGGTCAGTTCAAGAATTCCCGATGTTTTGATATTTTTAACTTCTTCCTGTTCCGTTTGATTACGCAAACGAGCCAGCGTTGTTTCGTATTGATTTATTTTTTCATAATTGGCGGCTATTTCGGTCTCCAATTGTAAAGCTTTGGTTTGATAATAGTCCATATTTTTTACCAATTCTTCCATCCCTAATCCCGATTCGGAGCCGGAGACATTCTTTTCGATTCCTTTTTTCAAAAAAGAGAGCAATTCGGATTTAATCTTATTGTCTGTCTTAATTTTGGCGATAGCGGTACGACAAACTTCAATTGAATCCTGCCATTTTTTCACTTTTACGTTTTCTGTTTTGGGGGCAGACAGGTAATCCACCGAAAATTCAAAAGAGGAGACAAAAACTCCTTTGGAAGCTTTTATCATGATACTCTTTTGGTCTATGATGGGACTTAACCCCTCAATTGTGATGGTGTTCACTCCTTTTTGAACCGTGACGGTGGTGGTGTGGGTCAATTTTGCCCCTTTGTGAAACACGGCGGCTTCTTTAACGGGAGCAGTTACTCGTTGACTTTCCTGGGCTAAAAGTCCCAAGTTGATGGTCAATGCTAAAAACAGGATACTTAATTTAGAGATTTTCATCTGATTTATTTTTTAAATTTAAATGATACCAATCTATTTTTCTTGAAAAATACATGATGGCTACAAGAATAAGGAAAATTGCGATACTTCCGATTAATAGTGCATAATCTTGAAGTTGAATAATTATAAAAATCAAGGCATACAGCAAAGCAATAATTCCGGAGATCATAAAGGTCAATTGCCATGATTTTAAGATTGCTTTGACATATCCGGCGATAAGGAGCAGTGTCGCCACGGCGGAAATGAGAAATGCCCCATTAAAGTTCAGATGTTCGGAGATGGAAAGCAGCAGCGTATAAAACACAACCAATGAAATTCCTACGAGTGCGTATTGAATGGGGTGAATAAAGACTTTACGAAGAATTTCAATAAAGAAAAAGACCAAAAAAGTAGAAACAATAAATAAAATGGCATATCGAACAGAACGGTACGACTTTTGATAATTATTAACGGGGACGAGCAGGTCAATTCCAAAAGAGTCGTTATCAATATAATAGCGATTACCTGTCCACATTTGCGGAAAATTCCGGTTCAGATGAAGCACATTCCAATTGGCTTTAAACCCTTTTTCGGTTACTTCGCGGCTATCCGGCAGAAACGCTCCGTTGAAGCTGGGGTTGGGCCATTCGGACACAATATTGATATCAGTTTCTTTCCCTACAGGGGTAAAATAGAGGAGTTGACTTCCTTTTAAATTAAGAGAGAAATGAAATGAACTGCCGTTCAGCTTGTTGGGAGACAACGCAAGGAGGGCGTTCATGCCGCTATTGACCACATCATTGGCGGAGACGCCGGGATTAAAGGAGAGGGTGTCGTTATCCCAGAAGAGATCGACTTGTTTTTCCAACCCCCGAAGGTCGCTAATCCCCACGACAAATTCGGCTTTATCGAAAAGTACATTTTTGGGATTAATATCAAGCAGAGCCAAGTCTATCGAATCAAAAGTTCCGGAGAGTTCCAGTTTTGAGTCGTACACCACCACTTCATAGATGCCGCGGGTTCTCTTTTCCGGGTTGATTTGTCCTGAAATGTCAAGTTTGGAGGGCAAAATATGGAGATATTCTTTCACTTGAACGATCTTCTCTGTGGAGTCTTTAGGTGAAATCTCTTTCACAAAACGATAATAAGGAATAGAGATAAAAGGCCCCGAGATAGTTTGGGCATTTCCCCATTTCGAGCTGACCTCATTGATGGCAATCGATTGGGTTTGTTCTCTTTCCGAGATTAGTCCTTGAATCATCAATGTAGGAATGAACAAAATGAGTATGATAATCACGATTACCAATACTTTTAAATAAAGATTTTGTTGTAATGCTTTCATTATTAATATTTATTAAAAAATACTTATTTTTTTTTCAGTTTGCTGTACACGGCAATATCGGTAAAAATATCGTTTGCGAGCAATTCTCCGTCCCGTTCTATTCCTTCCAATCGAAAACCTAATCGTTCGGGAATCCGGCGGCTTGGGAGATTTTTCACGGCGCATTTAATTTCAATACGGTTCATGCCCAAATCGTCAAAAGCAAAAGTACAAAGTCGCTTTACGCATCTGGTCATAATTCCCTGTTTTTGATATTTTTCCGATAACCAATAGCCGATTTCCGTTTTCTTATTTTGGTAATCGGTATCTTTAAAGCCGATTAATCCGATAAACCGGTTCATTTTTCTAATCGCAAAAATCCACTCAAAGCACTCTTCGGGGGCATTCACCACAGAAGTAACATATTTGAGTGTATCGGCCGGTTCTTTAGTGGTTTGCACAAAGGGGAGCCATTCGCCGAGGTAATCCCTTTCGTTGTCAATAATATTAAAAATATCTTGAGCATCAAAGATTTCCAATGGTTTCAGTTCGATATCCCGGTCAATAATAATTCTCATATTTTCTTATTTTAATCTTTAGAAAAATGGGATGATGGATAAAAGAAGATTAAATTGAGGTCCAAAGATTCTACTATAGAATAACGAACAAATATACATGATTTATTTCATCAAGAAGAGTAAATTTAATTTTTTTTTGTTTTTGGGCATGTCGGCTTCGCCGCCGGCGTTCGGTTCCAAGTCCGCAGCCTGAAGCCGTGGGAGCGCAAAGCTGCAAAAGGAGCTTCCTCCGGTCGCTCTTTTGCAGCAGCGTTCCCATCGGCTTCCGGCTTTGCGGGCTTTCCACCTACCGCCTCATGCAGGGGAAGGCAAAATCTTAGCGTCTTTGTGCCTTTGCGGTAATTTTCAACAGCATTAAATCAATGTTCATACCACCACCCAAAAGTACTCTGATTAAAAATAAAAAATAAAACTATTTGTATTTGTTAAAATAAAAGCTATTTTTGTAATTCTGTTAAAAAAATATACATTAATATATTAAATCTGCCGATATTGGAAATGAAGCAGACTGAAACAGTTTGAAACTTGTTGAATTTTAAAAAGAAAAACTATAAATGGCAAAGAATTATGCGTTAGCATAATCGCGAACACCTTAAAAATATGAGCAAGAAAGTGAGCAAAAACGGAAACGGCACAGGAGAACCTTTAGAAAAACAACTCTGGAAAGCAGCCGATAAGTTGAGAAAGAATATTGATGCTGCCGAATATAAGCATGTGGCTTTGGGATTGATTTTTCTAAAATACATCTCCGATGCTTTTGAAGAATTATATGCACGACTAAAAGCCGAAGAAGCACAGGGTGCCGACCCCGAAGATAAAGACGAATATAAAGCCGAAAACGTTTTCTTTGTACCACAGGAAGCCCGTTGGAATATGCTTTTATCAAAAGCAAAACAACCCGATATTGGCAAATTTGTGGACGATGCAATGGATGCCATCGAAAAAGAGAATGTTTCGTTGAAAGGTGTTTTGCCCAAAGTATATGCCCGACAGAATCTCGACCCGACAAGTTTGGGTGAATTGATTGACTTGGTGGGTAACATTGCCCTTGGCGACACCAAAGCCCGAAGTGCCGATGTGCTCGGACACGTTTTTGAATATTTCTTAGGTGAATTTGCCCTTGCCGAAGGTAAGAAGGGCGGACAATTCTACACCCCACGGAGTGTTGTTGAATTGTTGGTTGAAATGTTAGAACCCTACCAAGGACGTGTTTTTGACCCCTGCTGTGGTTCTGGTGGTATGTTTGTGCAATCGGAAAAATTTGTAGAAGAACGCAAAGGAAAGGTGAACGACATTTCCATTTACGGACAGGAAAGCAACCAAACAACATGGCGTTTGTGCAAAATGAACCTTGCCATTCGTGGCATTGACAGCTCCCAGGTAAAATGGAACAACGAAGGCTCCTTTTTGAACGATGCCCACAAAGACCTGAAAGCCGATTATATTATTGCAAATCCGCCGTTTAACGTGAGCGACTGGGGAGGCGATTTGCTTCGCAAAGACGGACGCTGGCAGTATGGTGTACCGCCAACCGGTAACGCAAATTACGCATGGATTCAACACTTCCTTTATCACTTAGCACCCAACGGACAAGCCGGTTTTGTATTGGCTAAAGGTTCGCTTACAAGTAAAACATCTGGCGAAGGCGATATTCGGAAAGAATTGATTGAAAACAACCTGATTGATTGCATTGTAAACCTGCCTGCAAAGCTTTTCTTGAATACACAAATTCCCGCTTCGCTTTGGTTTATGAATCGTAATCGTTCAAACGGCAAATTCCGTGACCGCAGCAGTGAGATTTTGTTTATTGATGCCCGAAACTTAGGTTATTTGATAAACCGCCGAACCAAAGAACTTTCGCAAGATGATATTCAAAAAATTGCCGGCACTTACCACAATTGGCGAAACAAATTCCCCTCCACTGGAGGGGTGCCCGAAGGGCGGGGTGGGTACCAAGATATTGCCGGATTTTGTGCTTCTGCGCCAATTAGCAAAGTCGCTGAATTAGACTATGTACTTACTCCCGGGCGTTACGTTGGATTACCCGATGATGAAGATGACTTTGATTTTAACGAGCGTTTTAATGCCCTGAAAGCTGAATTAGAAGAACAATTAAAGGAAGAAGCACGCTTAAACGAAATTATTTCCACGAACCTTTCAAAGATTAAATTTAATGACGAAAGTAAAACAAGTTAATTTATATTTTACTTTTATAGCCAAAAGTAAAATAACCAGTTTTTTATTTTACATTTATAATTATGATTGAACTTGAAAAATATAAAGCAGGTCATTTTGAAAAACAATCAGGCTACAAATATTTCGTTCCGAATGGCATAAATGATGAGTGGGTATGGAAAACACCAGTAATAAACCGCTTGATAGAAAAAGCTGCGATAAAACTGGGGGAACTAAATTCTTTTGCACGACTGGTTCCTAATATCGACCTATTTATCCAATTACATGTAACCAAAGAAGCGGTAATTTCCAGTCGGATTGAAGGAACACAAACCAATATGGACGAAGCCTTATTGCCCTTTGAAGAGGTCAGCCCTGAAAGAAGAAACGATTGGCAGGAAGTAAACAATTACATCAGAGCAATAAATGAGGCTATTGTGGAACTACAAAAATTGCCCATATCATCAAGATTACTAAAAGATACTCACCAAACCTTGTTGCAAAGTGTTCGCGGCGAACATAAACTTCCCGGAACTTACCGAACCAGCCAAAACTGGATTGGTGGCAATTCACTGGCGGATGCAGTTTTTATACCTCCAGCTCATCAACTGGTTAGTGAATTAATGGGCGATCTGGAAAAATTTCTGAACAATGATGAGATAAATGTACCGGCATTGGTCCGCATTGCTATAGTTCATTATCAATTTGAAACTATCCACCCCTTTTTAGACGGGAATGGACGTATAGGACGTTTGATGATTACTTTATTTCTTGTGTCTGAAGGAATTTTAGATAAACCATTACTTTATCTGTCACTCTATTTCGAGAAAAACAAAAGCTTGTATTATGACAATTTAAGTCGTGTACGTACTCATAATGATATGTTGCAGTGGCTAAAATACTTTTTAGTTGGGATTGAACAAACAGCAACTCAGGCTGTAAATACACTTTCGAATATTCTTAAGCTAAAAGAAAACCTTGAAAATGAGATACGTTCCACGTTCGGACGACGGAGCAATTCGGCTTTAATCCTATTAACAGCCTTGTTTAAAGACCCCGTTATCACTATCGACAAGGCAGCCAAAACCTGTAACCTAAGTTATAAGGCAGCCAACGATTTAGTAACAAAAATGCAGGAAAATAAATATTTGAAAGAGCTTACCGGGCAAAGCCGAAACCGGATTTTTATTTTTGAACCATATTTAAATATATTCGAAAATGATAACTAAACAAGCTACCCAAACA
>JAKIZI010000048.1 GCA_022708105.1 Bacteroidota bacterium | reverse complement strand
TTCAGATGGGGGAGAAGCGTCGTCGTTTAATGGATAAAGTGGCTTATGGTAGTGTTAGTGATAGTGAGACCTTTGGTGAGAATTTTTATGCCTTTTGTCGTGAGAATGGACTGGATTTACGCCGGGAGATATTGTTTCTGAGTGATGGTGCTCAATGGTTAAATAGTGTTGCTGAGGATGTGTTTCCGGAAGCTCAAAAGCGGCTGGATTTATACCATCTAAAGAAAGCCTGTGGTATTGTTTTAGATGAGCAGGAATTAAATACTTTGAGCCAGGCAGTTTATTATAAAACTGGCGAGGAAATCATTAGGTTAGTTCAGAATTTATGTAGTCGGAAGAATCTATCTGGGAAGTCAGTAGATGAACTGATGCAATATTTAGGGAATAATCAAAAAGCCATTGAATATCCACCAGGGGAGCGTCATGGCTCTGGTGGAATTGAAAAGAATATTGGTATTTTGGTTGGACGGCGCTTTAAAAGACAAGGTATGTCGTGGTCTCACGAAGGCGCTAACAATCTTCTCGCCCTAAGAGCAAAAAAATTAAATCAGATATGGCAACAAGAATCACAAGCTTTAAATTATACCAGGTGAGCGCCACACTATTTGTTATGCTTCCCCATAATAAAAAGAGTATTGTTTTTTTATAAAATAAAACATAAACTAACATGGTTTTTTCTTATTTGCTTTTCACAGCACGGCGCTTTTGTTTATTGATAATAACTAAGAGGGATTATTGTTAAAAAAACATAGCAATACGGTCAATCTAATTAATTCACTCATCTTATTTACTACTAATATCCTGGGATTCTGGTTTTCTTTTACAAATAATAAATGATCTGTTATAATAAGCCGGAATCTATTTATACCTTCTATGTTCTGTCGTTATTTGTAGCTGACAGAGCGGAGCCATAAAAAAACCTGAAAAATATTAGGTATTTTCAATGAATTCAAATAACAATCAACAATTCATTTTTTTTCTCGGTGGTCACGATGCGGAAATGAATACAATTCAAGGTATTCTTGATATGAAGAAAATTCCGTATTTTGATAATAAACTTTCTTGGGGAGCCAAACTATCTGAGTATCACGATAAAATAAAGAATCTAAAACCTTACCAGGTCCCAGTATTTGTTGAATTAAATATAGACATTGATAAACCTCAAAACGCAATAGAAATTGATCATCATGGTCATAGAGCAGGGAAGGATAAAGAGACTTCCATCGAACAAGTTGCCGGATTGCTTAAGATAGAATTAGATCGCTGGCAAAAGTTAATATCGGCAAATGATCGCGGTTATATACCGGCTATGAAACGAATGGGAGCAACCAATGACGAGATAAAAGAAATCAGAGATTACGATAAGGAATGTCAGGGAGTAACCCCTGAAGACGAACGTTTAGCGGAAAAATCTATCCGAGAAAATACAAAGATTCTTGGTGAGGGCAAAAACGCTTTATTAATAAATAGTTTGTTGGAAAAATCAGCTTGTATTGCTGATAGAATCTGGTACGAATGGCAAGAAAAATATTCAGAAATATTTATTATCACTCCAAAAAGAGAACTGAATTTCTACGGCTCCGGGCGCATGGTTTACAGGTTAAAAGCTCTTTATGAACATTTGAAACGATCTGATAATACAATTGAATTTTGGTTCGGAGGAGAATTACCAATTAGCGGATACTTTGGATCGAATCAAGCACTGCCACAAGACACAATCAAATCAATGGTAGAGCATCCGATTATTTCTCAGCATATTTTCATGTTCCCTTTTAAGATTGAGGATCAAGGTAATAATACGGATATAGATAACCAGCAAGAATTAAAACGGAATAAAAACAAGAAGTCAAATGAAATAGAAAGAGAAAAATCGTGTTCTACTTTAAGGGAAAAATATACTGAATTATTAGAATCAGATGGGTGGCAAGAAAAAACCTTTATGATTACTGATAGTGTGCTGAATTATAATGAATTCGTTTATTTCCATGACTTCGTTCGGGATGTTATGTTTCCGGATAACTATTCAGATAGCACCTCTAGCACCTCTAGCACCTCGATTTATTATGAGAAAACAGCGAATAATCGTTCCGAAATGGTTATTCATATCAAGACAGATAACGAACCGATAAAATATTACCTGGAGATTAACCATGTTGCCTTACGTTTATTTGATACCGAAGTGGGGATTTTAACTATTGAGTTACTTAACTACTGTTATCAAGGTTTAAACGATATTCTGCTGATTAATGATTTTGGAAGAAGAATTTATCCCCAATATTTAGGTGAGCATAACGGCATCGATGCTCCAAAATCATCTTTTTTTGCAGACCGGATTGAATTTATCTTGAATAACGATACAACCGATCAAACATTTAAAATAGAAGATTTTTTTAATCCAGGTCTAGATTATCATAAACATCGCGATTTAAAAATAGCGCGATATATCATAAATACACTGGGTAAGAGATTTTATGATAAATATTTATTATCACCAGTCATTGATGATCGTATGTTTGTGGTGTGCTGGTATGGTAATGACAAATTAATATCATATTTACTGGAATGGGATAGCAGACAGAACTGCTTTAATTATGAAAATAATGAAAAATGGTATAAGTACATATTTATTGATGGTAAAGATATTGGAATTGCTAACCAGGTGATGATGCGCGAACTGATCAATAACACAACATATCCAAGATGGATTGAATGGGGTACATTATTTGGAATCAGCCGTTATAGTTTGGTTTGTATGACGGACCGTAATTCCTTTGCATATAATTTAATACGCGTGCACATGGAACGAATTTACTATCAGATTGCCGTCCTATTACTAATTGAGCGCGCCTCTATCATCAAATTCAGTGACAAAGTCGCCGAGATCAGTAAAAAATTAAATCCAGTAACCAAAAACACAAAAGAGTTGGACGAGTTGGTTAAAATAGTAAGCCGGTTGGATAAAGAGATTATCAGATTCAATAATACTATTTGTCAACAAGAAGTAACTCCTCAGGAACAAGGCATAGAAATGTTTAAAATGGGACTTAAAAATATGGAGATTGAGCTCCATTTGAGAAATCTTAAAGAAAAAGTGCAGGATTTATTCAACTGCGTTGATTTAGCCAGTGAGCGTGAAACTTCAAAGGGAATAGGAATTTTTACTGTCATCAATGCCGTATTTCTTCCACTAGCCCTCCTGGCCAGTATCTGGGGAATGAATTTGTACTTTATGAACAATTTCTATAACAATAGCGATACTGGATTTAATGTATTAGAAATGAATCTTATTTCACTTATTGTCTTTGGATTATCATTGATTTTTATCATTGGATATACTTCAAGTCTTCTTGGGGTTATTAAAGAGAAATCTGATTTACAGGTAACCAATAAAAAATTTCTGGTGAAAACCGTCTTAGAACCATTATTAAAACCCTTTCCCCTGATATTTGGGATAATTATCATTGGTATTATCGTGATAACTATTTTTTTCCCTGAATTCATCATTACAATAGTTAAGTGGAGTAAATCATGGCTAAACTAACCGTTAAACTTACCCAGCATACACCGATCATTCACTTCCAGCACGAACAGGAAGGTGCCGCAATCAGGCCAACCGAAATCAAGCATTATTTATCACAGTATATTAAAAATATTGACAAATATTATAAAAACGGATTTGGAGAGACAATAGACAGACAAATATCACCAGGCAACGGTATCTACCGAATATCAATAGAACCAGTAACTATTACAGAACGAATAATTCCCAAACGTTTAGATAAAGGTGAAATCGGAGGTTCTGAATATGCCAACTATGGTGAATTCAAAGGAGTAAAACAAGAAGAAAGACATAAAATCATAACTCATTCTCAGTACTTCGGCAACATAAAGGAAATGCTTACTTACCGAGACCCCATAACCATAATTTTTAGATCATTCGACTTGAATATACTTATAAAAATCTATTATGCCTTGCCTTATTTATTCGCCCTGGAAAATTTTGGTGCACGGGCGAATAAAGGATTTGGATCATTTTCTGTTTTAGCAACACCCGAGATAGATTGGGATATTTCAAAGATTGATGGAAAATACGATCTTGAAATCGGTAATATTTTAAAAAAAACCGGGAAAGATATTTATTGTTTTAAAACAAACGCCTATCAATCAGAACCTTATAAGACAATATTTTATTTCTATAATGCTTTAAAAGGGGGAATAAACGAAGGAAATGATAAATATTTTAAATCACTCTTATGGAAATATTTTAATCAAAATAAAACGCCTGATATTGTTTGGGAGAAAAGGTTAATAAAACAAAATTTATATGGAGACAATAATCCTAATCCATTTAATTTACCGGAAAGGTATCTCCGTGTCCTTTTAGGATTTACATCGGAATATACTTTTCGTAAAAGTAATGGCCGGAGAATTCAAATGGACAAAAACTACACTTATATAGATAGTAAAGGACAAGAGAGACTAGATGAAGGTTGGATAATTTTGTATAATGATACAACTTTTTATGTAAAGAATCCGGAGATCGAACGATCGACTTCACCTATTACCTTCAAGCCGATTAAAATAAAAGATGGTTATAGAGTATATATAATTCTTAAGCCGGAATTATATACAGAAGTCATAGACAATTGTGAATTTGATATACGAAAACAGAAGTTTACTATTCAGGATCATAAAGATGATAGTAAGGTAACTTGGAAGGTGATAATACCGACTATTCCTGATTTTGATCTAAACGATTTTATTAAGTGGGCATGTTCTGAAATCAATAAGGATAATACTAATGTTATTTTTCCAAAATTTGAAAATATTTGATCTGAATGGAAAAGAGGTGATGTATGAATGATAATACTTTATCCTACGCCGGTTTCACTATCGGCCCAATCTATGACGTCATGAAACATGCCCGTAAGACCCGCGAGATGTGGTTTGGTTCGTATTTTTTCTCGTGGTATATGGAAGTGTTAGAAAGAGAATTACAAAAGAATAAAAAAATTGAATTTCTGACTCCATTCATTGATAACAAAGAAAATGACCGCAGAGCCGGACTCTACCCGGACCGGTTTGTATTGGAATCATCATTATCACCGGAAGAAATACGAAATACAATTAAAACGGCCAATGAAAAAGCTCTCAAACATTTTATTCAAATTATAAACAACCTCGGTAGTCTGCCTGCGATAACTTTTTTCAAAAAAAAGGAAATCGGCAATATTCTGCGGGAATATCTCCAAACCAATATGGTTGTCCTTCCGGCTGAAAAGATAGCCGGAAAAAATGTCATTGAGACATTTTGGGATTACTTAGACGCAACCGAAGAACATCGCCATTTCAAACTCGGTAAAAGTGAAAAAACCTGCGAGCGATGTCATACCCTACTATCAGTCGCTACTGCGAAGGTGATGGATAATAACAAAAAAAAAGACTTCGATTTATGTCCGCTATGTCTGCTAAAGTTATTTACTTTAGAGGTTGTTGACGTTCAGAATAAAATCTCGGGATGGCATCGATATCCATCTACCGGTGAAATCAGCGCGGTGGAACTGGTCGAACCTTTTCGAAAAAATGATGGTACATATCAAGATGAATTGCAAAATTACTTTGACAAGCATGATGAAATTGAGTTTGACGATATTGAATTTAGACAAATCGTTAATAAGGAAATCAAACCCTATCATAAATATATTGCAATTCTGGATGCCGATGGCGATAAAATAGGTGAATTAGCAAAAAAAGTAAAAGATCCAACAGCATTTTCAGAAATGTTATTCAACTTTGGGAAAGAGTCTTATGAAATCTGTTCAGATTATTCAAGATCAGGAAAGGGAATAGGCGAGCCGATCTATATCGGTGGCGACGATGTCCTGGCATTTTTGCCAGTTGCATATCGAAAATCTGATAAGGATATTACGACTATAATTGATCTTGCAATGGATCTGAATAAAGCCTTTAAAGTACAAATGAAATCAACAGAGGTTGGTTTTAGCATCGGCATCAGCATCGCCTATTACAAACACCCGCTGGCTGTTACACTCAATAAGTCGCGGGAGATGTTAAAGATCGCTAAAGCGCAGGATGGCAAGGATACACTGGCTATCCACCTTAAAAAACACTCCGGCAATGACGCGCAAGTAGTGTTTTCATTTAAGGAATCCGAAAGACTCAAAGAATTTAATGGATTATTAAAGGCCATATTACTTTCTGAAGAAGACCTGATGGGTTCGATCCACTACAATCTGCTGAGGTTCAAAAATCTGCTGATCCAGATCGAAACGAAGGAACAGTTAACGAATTTCTTCGATAATAATTTCAGTGACCAGAAAAAAGCAGGTTATACCGGAATTGACCATGTTCAAAACATGTTCGAAATGGCGCTGGGACTAAATAGTGTCGCTATCCCAGCGAACAGTCGTGAAAAAGCTGTCAATGAAGTACTTGATCAACTTTGGTTTATCAAGTTTTTAGTCGGCAAGGAGGAGGAATGAAAATGCAATATCTGATTACTTTCAAGCCGTACAGTACCTTTTTCTTCGGGACGTTCAAATCATTTGGCGAAGGTTATTATGCCGAATCGAGCCGGTTTCCACTCCAGACCAGTATCGTCGGTTGCCTGCGAAAAACTATCCTGAAACAAAACGGGTGGTTGGATCAGAAAGGCAACTACCCGGACAAGAAATACCGAAATCAATATGAACAAATAACCGGGAGTGTTGCAACAGTTTCTATGGATTCGTCTGATCTGAATTTGGGAATTATTGAAAAAGTCTCACCCGTCTTTATCGTTCGGCAGGACCCCGGACATTTCTGCCCGGACGACTTTCTGTTTCCGGTTCCACAAGATATTGATTATCGCTACGATCCAGTCGAAAAGGATGAAGAGGGAAACAAATTAATTATTGGTTTTGATTACCTGGCATACCAAAATGAATCGAATGCAGAAGAAGGATCAGAAATAGTCACAACGAAGATCCGCAATCCGAAAAACGATCCGCCTGATTATCTTGGTGACCGGGATTTCTGGGAAAACTATGTTCGCCATGAAAAAATTCCTTATCATCCCGGTTGTGAATCGGGCAATATCTTTTTAAATGTCGTTCAGCAGGGAATCGCCCGTGATGAGAACCGGCAAACTGTTGAGGGTGCCTTCTATGAAAAACATGCCTTCTGTCTGGCGAAAGGCTATTCTTTTGGAGTGATTGCCGTGCTTAACGGAGAAACCCCATTTAAGAAAGAAAAAGACGATGTCTTTTTGGGCGGCGACCGATCGTTGTTCCAAATGCAAATTAAGCCGATTACCGCTCCTTATGAACTAAGATATACTGGTCATCCGGTTATGAATCGGATTCTGGGATCAGAACCACACTATGAACCACCTGACGACGATAATAAATATGTCTGTATCTCGGCTTTGTATGGAGATCAGGAACCGCTGGATTTGGAACATGCGTTGATCCTTTCTCTGGAAGCCAATCGTTTTCTTGAATATCAAAAAAAGAAAACCGATTCCTACTGCGGTATTCCTCATAGTTCGGTTCTATATCCTAAAAAAGGAAAATCATTTATTTATAAAGGCTACGATATGGCTACGAAGATAGGATATAATTTTATAATAAAAGCGAAGAAAGGATTTTAATATGTACACATATCAAGCTTATCTCATTGAAACCCTTACCAACCTGCACGTCGGTAGCGGCGGGGAACAGATCGGTATTGTGGATAACCAAATTCAGCGCGATCCGGTTACTGGTTTTCCATCAATATATGCTTCGAGTCTAAAAGGCTCGCTCAGAGATCATGTTAAGAAGAATTCTAATGACTCTGACAAAAACACTGTTATTGATATTTTCGGGGGCTCTTTAGACCTTGAGGCAGACGAAAAAAAGAAGCAACGCACTCTTGAACCCGGCAAAGTCGTTTTTTTCGATGCGCATCTGTTAACCTTGCCTTTCCGGTCTTCTCAAAAAGTATATTATAACTGCACCTGTCCGGAAATCCTGGATAATTTTACCGAGCAGGTGGAAACTTTTAATATTCCGATAAAACAAACCGGGAAGCCATCTTTCGGGAATGACACATCGGATTTTCGGGTGTTCGATTTGGTTAATCCGAATTTGGAGATAGAAGATTTCAGTGTCGGAAATCTGACTCCGGGTAGTGAAAATATAGATAGTTTTTTAACGCCAGTTGCCGGAATAATCAAAACTAATTTTGCGCTTTTTCAGAATAATATTTTTACCGAAATCTGTAAAACCGGTTTGCCGGTTATCGCCCGTAACAGCCTGGATGAAAACGGGATCAGTCAGAATCTGTGGTATGAGGAGTTCCTGCCACGAAGAACCCGGCTGTGGTTTATTTTAGGATTTCCTGAGGATTATAAAAATAAAAAATGGCTGGAGGAAAGAATCTGCGCCGATAAAATCGTCCAGATCGGAGCCAATTTCTCCATCGGCTATGGATATTGCCGGATTCATAAACTACCTTTTCCGGAGGTGAAATCATGAACCGGAAAAACATCGAAGACTGGATTCCGATCGCCATTGAAATAATCCAGCAATGGCGAAGTGAAAAATTAAAGCATCCGGATAAATTATCGAATGACGAGGAAAAACAGTGGGAATTAGGAATACCGTCCAAATACTTCGGCTACCTCGATTCATTCGGACCGACCATATTACAATCGGGACTCATACGTTCCCTGGCTTTTTATTGCCAGAAAGAAGGTGATGCGGATCGAAAAGAGATCGCCAATCTTATTCGCGATGTTTTAATTAGTAGCAACACTTTAACCGGAGTATCGAATCCGAATCTGTCTCTTTTGGAACTAACCCAAGATAAAATAAGCCAGGATCGCTTTTACTGGCGCAACCGGATTTTCGAAGCGATCATTGCCTGTAAGATGGCCCTTAAATTATTTCATCGAGCAAAACCAGAAGACGTGCAAAGCAAAGACGGGGAGGCTGTATGACAACCAATGCCCCGCATGTTTTTTACATTTCAAAAGCGGAGAAAAACGGCCAGGACATTGATCAGAGAACGATCGGCGAATTGCTGGGAACAAATATAAAAGACGTAATGGTCAACAACATTAATTATGAAGATTACTACCAGATTCCGGGCGCCGTTTCATTCCCCTTAAAAACCATTTATCCCGGATTATTGATCGGGGCGGGTTATACCCATACCTATAAATCTGTAAAAAAATCCCAAGATAAGAAGCAAGCTGAACCGGGCGATTTCCAGCTGGGATTTTTCTTCGATCATACGACAGGTATGCCGGTGATTCCGGGTTCCTCGGTAAAAGGTGTGCTAAAAGCGGTTTTCCCCAAACCCCAAGAACAAAAGGAAATCCGGGCAGAAAAGGAAAAATACTTATTAGATATCGGGAAAAATAATTTAACAAAAGAAATATTATCCAGTTGGGAAGTAATCTTCTTCGAACGCGGACAGGTGTTTTTTGATGCATACATTTCCGCATTTCCGGTTGATAAGAAGATTTTCGCTGAGGATTATCTTTGTCCTCATGGAGATAATATTTTTAAAAATCCTATTCCTATTCGTTTTCTCAAGATCGCTCCCGGAGTAACATTCACCTTTCAGTTTATGCTGAAGGACTGGAATGATAATTTCAAGGCGCAACATATCGCCGGAATATTCAAACAAATCCTGCTGGATTTTGGGATCGGCGCCAAGCGCAATGTCGGTTATGGAGCGTTCATCGAATAAATATGAGAGATTGCGAGGCAAATTGACGATATTGAAACGAATATTTTGTAAGTGACAAATATACAGTGAGTAATGTGATCAGCCGGAACCGAAGTGGCTCGCAAGGTATGCGACTAATTGAAAATTATCAATTTATATCAATAGACAAGGAGGTGATAATGAGAAAAATGTTCAATGGCAGACCAAGAAATAGCCCTGCCTCGCAAACAGCCTGGCAGACCACTGAGACTGAGTGGCTTACAGGCGGGCGGTAAAAAAAGAATGAGGCGTTGAGCCAATCGAGACGGGACAAAGGGAAATTTTACTATCTCCATATCTGACCTCGTAAAAAAAGAATGAGGCGTTGAGCCAATCGAGACTAAAGATTATGACCAACGTTTTTACACACCCATTTTCCCTGTAAAAAAAGAATGAGGCGTTGAGCCAATCGAGACAAGACTATAACCAGTGTTTCTACATATCCGTTTTCTCGATAAGTAAAAAAAGAATGAGGCGTTGAGCCAATCGAGACCAAAACGCATATTCTCGGATTCCCGTGGCCGCGGCCAAAAAAGTAAAAAAAGAATGAGGCGTTGAGCCAATC
>JAKIZI010000047.1 GCA_022708105.1 Bacteroidota bacterium | reverse complement strand
ACGCAGTCAAGAGTATTCAGAAGAGCCCAAAAGAGAAATCGTCATAGAAAGTCCTTTTTAAATGTTTCTCAAGAAATAATTTTCTGATAGAAGAACGGGTGAATTTCGCCGAAAATACCGTGTTAGATTCATGTATGCCTTTTTTTACGAACCCAAAGAAAAATCAATACACAGGTGAGGTTCCCTTGATCATGTTTTTCGAATTCGAAGTGAAAGAGTGACACTTGTGATTTGATGTGATTTCATAAGCGATTTTATAGAGGTGAACTAGAGTAATTTCGCAAAAAAGCCATCGATAAAGAGGCAAAAAATGCAAAGAATGAATTCCTGAATTTGGATCATGGTGTGATTTAATAAGAGGGTAAATGAAGCAATCATATTCATTGTTAAATTCCAAAAAAAAGGAAAAAACAATGTCAAGAGTCCATTATAATGATGAAATGCGGCTACAGACGGTAAAACTCGTCCTTAAAGGTGAGAAATCCGCTACTAAAATAGCCAAAGATATCGGAGTTAACCCAAACACGATATGTAGATGGGTACAGGAATACAGAAAGCAGAACAATCTTCCAACTTACGAAGAAGAACGACGAATCCGTAAAGTATCAGTCGGGGAGCTTGCTGCAAAGAACAAAGAACTTGAACGTAAGTTGAAGCAGAGGGAAAAAGAACTTGCTGACGAGAAGGAGACAGTTGAAATTTTAAAAAAATCCCTGCACATCTTTATGCGACCACGAGACTGAAATGTGAAGCGATTCACCAGAGTCGCAAGGAATATTCAGTAAGACTGACAAAAAACCGAGTGTCGCGACAGAATGTTTTCATTCTGGCATGACCGAGGTGAAAGTCTGGCACTCGTGCCAAGATGTGCAAGGCATTGGGAATACTACAGTGTTCCTATTACCAGTGGTCAAGGCAAGAGATGAAAAGAAATGAGAAACGATGCCGAGAAGAAAAACTTGTTAGGTCTGTTCGTGAAGTGTTCGAAGAGTACTACCGAGTGTACGGGTGTGGCAAACTGCTTTTCGAGCTTAATAATCGTAAGGTTGATGTCAACGAATACAAGCTTCGCCGTATCATGCGTGAAAATGGGCTCTATGCTGTGGTCTGCAAAAAATTTAAGCCCTACAAGCTTGGCAAGAGTGATGGCATGTTTGCATCGAATATCATACAGCGTAACTTTACCCCGTTCGGACTGAATCAGTATTGGTGTGGTGACATTACTTACATTCGAACGTACCTTGGTTGGGTTTATTTGGCCGTCGTTCTCGATCTCTGCAATAAGGAAGTTATTGGCTACGCCATCAGCAAGAACATAGACACCGAACTTGTGAAGAATGCACTTGGTAATGCCGTTGCAATCAGGGGGCTGCACGAAGGCGTAGTGTTCCATTCTGATCGAGGTAGCCAGTATAGCAGTAAGGGGTACAAGAATATGTTAGAGGAACTTAAGATCACGTCTTCAATGAGTGCTCCTGGCTGCCCGTATGATAACGCAGCCATGGAAAGTTTTTTCGCAAGTCTAAAGAAGGAGTTAATATATCGCAAGACCTACGCGAACATTGATGAAGTAAGAGAGGATGTTTTTAAGTACATTGAAATATTTTACAATCGGAAGCACATTCATAGTAGCCTTGGCTACAAGACTCCAGTTGCTTATCGATTGGAAAAATTTTGTGCATAATCTTTGCTTATCAATACGAAAATGATAGTATATTTAAACAATCAATAAATGAGTATGATTTCAGAAATGCTATCTATTAAAAAGTCACTAGGTCCACACAGCCGAAAGCAGATCGTGAATATAAAGTTGTAATTTTGAATACAGATCCGAGCTGCGATCGTTACGGTAATGTTTTTGATGAAGATGGTTTTACTATTGATTATTCGAATATGTACCTAATGTATACTCAAGGAGTTGGGTGGAAAGCATATTCTACTTTTAATGAATTTGATGCAAGTAAATTTAAGGACTTATTTGATCCTAAGTGTCATGTGATGATTAACCGAGATCGTTTTCAAAATCCTCATTATAATAACACGAAGTATGACTTGAGATCAATTATTCCAGAAAACGCTCTTGGTATGGCTGTTCCAATTTTATTTGGAAGTTCAATAGGAGGACTTATGTCATATAATCGGCCGGATGGTGGAATTAGGACCTTTATGCATGAACTTGGGCATGTTTTAGGTTTGTCAGATGTTCAAGATGATTTTAATTTAATGAATTGGACGAATTTGGAAGAAAAAAATAAGGTTAATAGACACTTGTTGAGTTCTCGTCGTTTGAAATCAAAAAAATGCTCTGACAATCAATCTATAGATTGTTCATGGGAGGAAAACGGTGATGTTCAATGGGACTGTTTGAATGATATGGATGTTGAATCGACTTGTCTTAATGTAGAACATAGAAGGTTGTATTAGGAGTGACATTTTATGAGAATGATTTTTATTTTTTTTAGTATAACATTGGGTTTTGTTTTTGCCTCTGATCTGAATGTCTATGACGCTCAGGGAAATTTTATTACAAAAACATCCAGACAGGATGCTCCTAACTGGTTGAAGAATAATAAAGAGCATAGAAAAATATATATTGCATCAAAGAATGCTAGCTCTCAGAGTCAATTGTATAAGACTGTTTCCCCTCGTAAAACAATAGGGAAAAAATATTGGTACGAGGTTGATTGGAATCAGGGAGTTAAACTCTGCCCACAAAAAAACATCAAAATTGGAGATGGAACGTGGATTGTTAATGGGGCAGCACGTATTGACTCTTTGAATTGTGTTTATGTTGAAGGCTCTCCATATACAAGAAGTATTCTTGTGCTTTATTCTCGAGATCAAAAAGACCTGACCGAAGCAGACTCTAGCTGGATATTGGTAAATCAGACTATTGTTGAATTGGCAGGAAAAACGATTAAAGTACCTAAGGCTCTTAATTATAATTGTACAAGGAAGGATTGTGATGCTTTTGTCACTGAAGAACTGAAGTTTGAAAATGACTTGATTGTAGATAAAACGGAAATGAGATTTCGTGATGCCATCTGGTTGCAGGAATCTGTGAGTGACTTAAGAAAAATAAGAAATATTGTAGATGACTATGATTATAAAAAAGCGATTGATTGGTTCGACAGGGAATTTTACCCCTCTGTTAATTTTAATGAAATCATAGATTATCCAGTTCCGTATAATGGCAAGCTTGTGATGCTACGTTCTGTAAAAGACGGATTGGATGTTTCATGGAAGGGCTACTTTCCTTTGGACAGTGTTCGTAAAAAAAATTATGCTCTTCAGATAATCCCAATTGATGATCTCGTCAGTGCGTGGGATTTGAAATCTAATGGTTATAGAATCCCTACCGCCAAGGAATGGATTGTTCTCACATCAGGTGGATCTTCAAGGGTCTTTGCTTGGGGAGATTCTGTAGACGAAAAATCCTTGAGTAGGGAAATGAATATTTGGTGCTCTGATAAGGATCCTGGGCTTTATCCTGTCAAACAGTATGCTCCGAATGGCTATGGCTTATATGATGTTTACGGAAATGCTGAAGAACGTGTTTTTGGCTTTCGTAAACATAGAGAGTATCCTGATATAACCCTATTCAGCATTGCACCTTTTTGTGGCGCATATGAAGAAAAGGGTATACTTCCTGTTTGCCGTTCCTTAAGACCTTATGCTTGTGCGAAAAAAGGTAAACCTCGATTACAAAAGAAATACGATTCGTTCTACAATGGTTTTGTTGGCATGAGAGCCGTCAGAATTCTTGAGTAAATGATTTTTTTTAAGGCTATACTGTTCTTTTTGCTGATTCTGGTTTCTTTCTCGCAAAGCGAAGATAGATATAAGAATCGTATATTTAATGTAATGATTAAGAGGAATGTCGTATATAAAAATGATGTTCCTTTTCTGCAAAAAAAACATATGATATCTTCGCTGATGTCTGGCTTGGATTTGCCATCAGAAGAGTGTCCCGTTTTGTCTTTTTTTCAAAATAGTTCAGATATTCAAAAAAAAGAATTAAGGCTTGATTTGTATGAGCCTATAGGTGATACTGTTGAAAATAGGCCTCTAGTAGTTGTGGTGCATGGTGGTGGCTTTATTGCGGGAGAAAAAAATGATAACTCTCAGCAAACTATTAGATACTGTGATTCCTTGGCTGCACGAGGTTATGTTACGGCTAGTATTGAATATCGAAAAGGGCTTGTGCTTCGAAATAGGAAGAATGAATTGCATATAGATGAGGTTGATTTTAAACGTGCAGTTTCGTGGGCAACGGAAGATTTGTCTGCTGCTATTATGTTTTTTAAGAAACATGCAAAAGAGTTGAAAATCGATACTAATAAAATTTTTACATTAGGGAATAGTTCTGGGGCGGTTATTGCGTTAAATAATGCTTTTGGAAATTTTAAAGGAAGAGCTAAAGCAACTATTTCTCTATGGGGTGCAGTTATCGATACCTCTTTCCTTGTCGAAAAAAACATCCCAATTATGCTTGTGCACGGAAAGAATGATGAGATTATACCCTATGACAAGGGTCAGGTAAGTATTTCTGCTTTATTTCGTAAGGCGGGTGTTTTTTTTTCCTGAATATGAAAATATTTCTTCCTCATATAACATCAAATTTCATTCACCCGTATTTTTCGGAGGTTTTGCAATACATAAAATTTTGGATAGAAAAAAAATAATTCATGAGACGCTCTTTTTTGACCAAGGAGAACATGAACTGTATAATAAAAAAAATTACGAAGATCTTGTAAAAGAAGTCATTTTTAGTTTTTTGTATAATCATACAAAAAAGAACTGACTATATCAAATATAAAATAAATCCTCAATTATCATTGAAAGAGAACTTTTGGACCGTTTAGTGTTAGAAAGAGAGGGAAAAAAGAACGTACCCGTCCGACGAACTGCATAGTGTAAAAACAATTTGATTCATTTAATTTTTCTTGAAATTTAACTCAAGGGAAAGAAATGAATTTAAAAGAATTTGAATTACTTCAACAAAAACATAAGAAAAGCGGCTTAAGTGAATCTATTTTTTGCAAAGAAAATGGCATTTGTCGCGCCACTTATCGCTACTGGAAAAAGAAACAAAAAACACAAACTAAGCCAAAAATAGATTTTTTTGAAATAAGTTCATCAAATTTATTAGGCTCAGCATCGAGCACAGCTCATTTTGAATACGTATTTCCTAACGGTCACGTTCTTCGTATTCCACAAAAGTTTGTCCCTCTTTCATTAAAACAAATTATTTCCATTTTGGATTCATGATGTTTGGCATTTCATCTAACATGCGGATTTTTCTTTGTCGTGAACCAGTTGATATGCGTAAATCTTATGATGGCCTTGCGAATCTTGTAGAACATTATTTTCATGAAAGTGTACTTGGAGGATCTTTCTTTTTATTCATGAATGGTCAAAAGGAATCGATTGAAAATATTATTCTTTGATAGTGGCGGACTGTGCTTGTTTTGTAAACGCCTAGAGAGAGGTCAATTCAGATTACCCGCAGGAGAAAATAATCAAATAGATGGTATCAGTTTAGAGATGCTTTTATGTGGAATAGATTTTAAAAATATTAAAAGACTTCCTCGCTACAAGCCTTGATTTTACTATATTTGCGGACGTGAGCGAATTAATTACAAGAGAAGAATACAACCGTTTATTAGAATAATTTTCTTCGCTCAAAAAAGACAACGAAGAACTTTCAAATAAAGTCCAATGTTTATTAGAAGAGAATCATTGGTTAAAAAAAGAACTCTTTGCTTCCCGTTCCGAACGGCGTCCTATCAAAGAGAAAAATACAGAAGAAATAGATCTTTTTGAAAATGCTGAAGAAGCCGAAGAAAAACGTTCAGAAGCAACAACAGAATCAATTACTTACACACGAAAGAAACGAAAACCAGAAGAGAATCGTCAAAAGTTACCTGAGAACTTAAAGCGTATTGTGGAAGTTGTAGAGCTTCCTGAATCAGAACGTAGTTGTGATGAATGTGATTCAGAGTTAGTAGAGATAGGCGAAGAAATTACAGAAGAATTAGAATATATCCCTGCTTCATTTTATGTCCGTGAGATTCACCGTAAAAAGTATGCATGCAAAAAAGATTCTCTTCATGGGGTGTATAGAGCTCGCATGCCAAAACGACTGATCCCTAAAGGGATTCCAGGGCCAACACTTCTTAGCCACATTTTGATTTCTAAATACGTGGATCATCTCCCATTAGAGCGACAAGAACAAATTTTTAAGCGTCTTGGTGTGCACATAGCAAAATCAACGATGTCTGACTGGCTAAAAACAGTACGGCAAAAATTAGATCCTCTGTTGCAGTGCCTAAAAAATAAGATGCTTGATTCACGCCTATTAAACTGTGATGAAACGACTTATGATGTTCAGCAGAATGCAATGCAAGAACCAATGATTCATGGTTATTTATGGTCTTACATAGGTGATCGTAAATGGGTGTGGTTTGATTGGCAGAAAGGGCGGTCTCGAACAGGTCCTCTGGATCTATTGCAAGGGTTTACAGGTGATTACTTACAGAGTGATGGCTATGAAGCATACAATTATGTTGTAGATAAACTACATATAACACATCTTTCATGTTGGGCACATGCACGTCGTAAGTTTGTAGAAGCTTATGAAAGTGGCTCAATACAAGCTGAACCTGTAATTCAATTAATTGCAGAACTATACAAAATAGAGTCTGAAGCAAAAGAAAACAATCTTGATTTCTCTCAAATAAAAGAAATACGTAAAACAAAAAGCCTTTCCATTTTAAGCCAAATAAAAACAGCGATAGAAGAGATTTCAAAAACAGCCTTACCAAAAGCGAAGCTAGGCACGGCATGTGCATACACACTCAAAAGGTGGAAAGAACTTTCTGAGTATTGTAATGATGGTGAACTTCAAATCGATAACAACATAGTGGAACGTAGTATTCGCCCTGTTGCTGTTGGGCGCAAGAATTGGCCTTTCTCTGGAAGCGAAGAAGGTGCCGACTTTGCGGCTGCCTTTTATTCCCTTATTGAAACATGCAAGTTACATAAAGTAGATCCTAGCGAATACATAAGCAAAGTTCTGATATACCTTGCTGATTACGAAGATGAAGACGCTGCTGGCTTCACAACATTATTCCCAGACGCTTATGCAATGAAACTCGGAATAGAGTAATTGCTGAAATTGTGATCCGAGGGATAGAAAATAAAAATACATTTAACTAAATGCAGTTCGTCGGACGGGTACGATATAGGCATGATTTTTTAGAAGAATACATGTATAAATATTGACAAAAAATTAAGTTTATTTATATTAAATTAATAATTCGATATTCTATTACCACAGGGGATGCTTTGAAACGCTTTCTGGTATATTTTTCTTTATATATTCTATTGTTCATAAATAGCGCATTTGCTTTAAATTTTCCTTCTTCTGAGTGGAGTCTGGCTAGTTATGAAGGAGCCTATGCAACATATAATGACGGCTTTATTTCTGTAATTAACGGTGGCTCAGACTATTGGCATGTACAATTAACTCGCCGTAATATTGAACTTCAGATGGATAAGACATATGAAGTAAAATTTTTCTTGCAAGGGGCAGGTGTTCGCCGTAATGTGGAAGTTCGTATTGGTCGTGATGGGTTCCCCTATGACGCCTTTGCAGAATTTGGCGAAATCATAGCTACCGTCAATGGACAAATGGTGACAAAAACTTTCAAGATGCAGTTAGGCAATGTAAGTAATGCAAGATTCGAATTTAATTTGGGTAAATATTCTAGTTCAGTTTTCCTTTCTAATATTAGTTTAAACTGCCTTGATTGTAATACAGCAAATCAAGGTGGTGGTAGCGTAGAATTTCCTCCTGAAATAACTTCAATGGATCAAGGTTATGTTGTTATTGCAGATACAGTAGATTTCCGTGATAATTCTATGGGACTTGGTAATATATTTGGATCAAAGCTGGAATTGGGTGCAGATTCTAAAATTTATGGTGATGTAGAAGTTTCTGGTGATTGTTTCTTGCGTGAACGAGCAAATATCAATGGCAACCTGTTCTATGCTGTTCCTTGTAGAGAACAAAATAATGTAACTGCCAAAACAAAGAATATTGCTTCTGTTTTAAAACCTGTTGTCAATATTCCAAATGTTTCTGTTGGTATTATTCCTGTTTCAGTTAAGTTAGACGAGTCTATTACACTTCCACCTGGAAATTATGGCTTATTCTATGCAAATTCTAGATCTAAAGTTCGTCTTTCTTCTGGAGCCTATCATTTTCAAAGCTTTTACACAGAACCAGATGTAGAAATTTCAATTGATCTTTCTTCTGGCCCTGTTTCGATTGGTATTTTGAATAATGTCCGTTTTGGGGATCGAAATATATTTTCCATTATAGGCGGTAATCCAAGCGAAATATCATGGAACGTTGTTGGAAACGCAGTAGATTTAGGTACAGACGGTCTTTACTTTGGAAAAATAAATGCTCCATCAGCATTTGTCCGAATTCCCTCGCGAACTCATCTCGTCGGAAGTGTTTATGCTCGTAAGTTCGTAATGGAGCCACAGTCTACTGTGTCGCAAGAACTTCGCGCAAATGAAATTTCCCATAGTGAGGAACATTTTGGTCCGTTCTTTAATCCAGGAATATTCCGTTATCGTTCTGTTCTGCCTTTATCAATAACTGACTTAGAAATGTTTGTCTATGCAGACGATGCTCAAGTTAACGTAAATGGTTCCTCGTCTAAAATGGTGGAACTCGTTTCATCAAATACAGCTGTTACTGTATCTCTTAAGCGTAATCAAATTTCAGGTTTCCCTACAAAGGCTTTTTCTGCTAACTACGTTTTTAATTTTGAAAAGAATGCCAATTATCGTATTTACTGGAATCCGCAGACTAAATGCAAGCAAGGTTGTGATGGTTATACAGCGGAGACGGCTATAGGTGATTTTGCATCAGTACTTGAAACAGCAAACAAAACAGGGCGTGAAATCAATATGGTAAGAGGGGTGTGGAACGTAACCGAAAACTACAAGGATGGAATTGTCCCATGGAAAGTAGGCTTTGAATTAGTTGGAAATAAATCTAATCTTTGGGATTTAACTTCCGAAAATGACCTACCTCTTATTGATCTTGGAAATACAGCTCACATAAAAATAGAAGGTCGTTCTCCACGTAGCCTTACAGGGCTTCGCATTTTTAACGGATACAATGTGGACAACGGAGGTGCAATAAATGCCTCAAATCAAAAAATTAGTTTGAAGAACGTCCTTATTTCTTCATCAAAATCTAATGGGAATGGTGGTGCTTTATTCTCTACTGATACATTGAATCTTGAAAACATCCGATTCTCTAGCAATACGGCAGTTGGTAATGCTGGTGCCGTTATGGCCAACGGAGAAACGAAAATGTTAAACGTTTTATTCCTCAGCAACTCTGCAAAAAAGAGTGGTGGTGCTATGGTATTGAAAAATGCAGCCACTTACATTGGAAATGCTATTTTCTATGGGAACCATGCAGGTCTAGCTGGTGGAGTCTTGTTCAATGAAAATTCAGCACTTAATATGTGGAATGCAACTCTTTTTGCAAATACTGCTACAACTGCTAACGGAGCCTTTGGTGGTACTGCGAATGGAACTATCGGAAATACTATTTTCTGGAAAAATATCGTTTCAGGCTGTAATTCAGGTGATTGTTCTTCGGAAGTAGTAGCAGGTTATTCTGCAACAAATTCCTCATTTACAAATGCTTATGCAGGAACGAATATTTATGTAGGAGATCCGAAGTTTATTGATGAAAGTAAACCTGCCGGTGAAAATATGTATATGAGCTATGATGCAGGAATCAATTTGGCGGAAGGATCTCCTTTGTTGAAGGCTGGATTAAGGAATGAATACGTTCCTCTTAAAGATATCCTTGGAGAAAATCGAAATGAAGATAATATTCTTTTGGGTGCCTATGGATTTACAATTTTAGCAGGAGAAGTGATTTACGGAAAACTTCAGCTGGATGGTTCTGTTGCTCTTGTTGTCCCTGCTATTCCAGTAATTGATAAATTTCCTGATGATTGGTTTAGAAAATACATTGCGAAAAGTAAGTTGGCTCGTGTTATGAAGGTCCGTGTGCCAAAACACTCTAAGACAAAAGTTGCAAGATAAGAATGGCCGTAAGTATGATAATGTTCCTTCAGTTAATTTAGAATTTTATCGTAATGGTGAGGAAAATGGCGAATATATATTCCAATCTATGACAGCAACTAATGGGAAACCTGTGCTTTTTTCTTTTAGAGACTCGGATGCGAAGGAATATGAAGATGCTGTTGTTCTGTGTATTAAAGATGCAAGTGATAAATTGCATTTAAAAATCATTAGATATTAAGAGGCTTT
>JAKIZI010000046.1 GCA_022708105.1 Bacteroidota bacterium | reverse complement strand
ACATAAAAACATGCCGCCATGGTCCCATCGTCTAGTGGTTAGGACGCTGGCCTCTCACGCCGGAAACCGGGGTTCAAGTCCCCGTGGGACTACCAGAATGAAATCAATAAGTTATAAAGATATTTATCAATAGAAAAACCTTTTATAATAATCATTTCCAACCTTATTTCCAACCCGCAAGCTTAAAATCGGCGTTTTTTAGCTTTCTTTAATAAGTCTGTTTCGGCAAAAGAATGCAAGGATCGAATGTCAAGTTTTGTCAAGGTATGGAAAAGGTTTTATTGCCACGCCGGGGGGAAAATTTGTCACTACCCCCACTACCCCATGCAGACATTCAAATGCTTTTCTAAATTCTGCCTGTCTTAACGAATAAACAAAAGGCATACTATCTATGCCACCACAAAAATGTATGCCTATGGATTGCTATGCTATGCTGATAGCTTGTTATGCTTCATCCTGTTCGGGGGTATTTCTCCGCTTTAATAAATATTCATAAACATCTTTGCAAGGATTAGCAAAGTTTAATAAAATCTGGACAACATTTTAAGATTTTCTTGTGCAGATTTCGTCATTATAACAGACTGATTACACCTCTTTTCAATAAGGCATATTTATAAATAATATCCTATATATGACTTAATACCATGAAGAAAAATCATGCTGATTTCTGATCCGGTTTATCATGGGGTGTTAAGTGAAAAGTAGCGGACAATGACTAGTATTAAAAAGACAAAAAAGAAAGCGTGTTTGTTGACTGATAGGCCGGGGGAGCGGATAACCGGATCATTAAGGAATCCCTTTTTTCGTATTATAGATATGCCCGCTTCGCACAAGGGGTAAATAAACATAGAAAAACGACACACACGAGCAATCAAACAGCCTAATTAGCAACATAAAACGACCAGTATAATTGACAAATCAAAATGAAACCCATGCCCATATTTTTTACAGAGTAAATCTTGTTAAATATTTAAAATGATATGCTTATTAACGTAAATGAAGGTTTTAAAAATTGTGCAATATTCAACAAATTTATTGCCTAAGAATTGCCACTAAAAAGCGAACAGGAAAGACAAAAAAGAAATCTGTATATATGCGGCCATGCCCCTATCACCCCCCCCGGCGTGCCTATCTGTCGTTGACATATTGAATAACAGACTTTGTAAAACAAAAAGGGCTTTTAATTACGCAAATTGAGAATAGTATTTAATAAATCCGACAATTGCTTTGCCAATCCAGTAAAGAACGAAAATTATGCCTGTAATAATCAAGATTCTGGAAACTATGAAATATATTACCTGTAGAGGTGTTTTCATCTTTTCCGTTATGTCATAAAGCCAATCAAGTATTTTCTGCATATTGAATTGCCACGGTTAAGGTTCTATCTTTTTCCCTCTACTCATATTTCTTTATCCTCTTCCTTTACAACGAATGGTTAGGAGTTTTTTATATTAAAACTTTATCTAAATCTTCTGGTTTGCCTCCCAGAGCTTTATTAATTATATTCAAGTCAAATACTGCCAAATATTGCGAATTGTCTTTTCTGTAAAAATCCAACCACTTAATATAATGATCTGTTAAATGGAAAAATAGACAAACCATTTTCCATAAAACCGTTAATAATGCAAAGCAAGCACCAATAAATATACTTATTGAAAAGTCAAAAGAATATTTATTAAAAAAATAAAATGTTAGAGACAATATTGATAATGCAATAACACTACAGATTAATACTATTAGGATATATTTTTTTAATACAGGTTTATGATTTATAATTTTATTACGTTTGAGTTTTAATGTGGCGGGAATATCAAATAATGACAGCAACAAAATATTACTAAATAAATAAAAGAAGATTACAAAAGAAATTGCTATAATAAATGTAGCTAAAATTAGTATCATATTTTCTCCTACCCCTAATACACAGTAGCACTATTCATTTTTTAAAAACCTTTCTTGCGCTTCAGTTGATATTTTTTTATTTATTCCCGAAAGCACAAGCATAGTAACAACAAGAAGGGGGATAATAATTATTTCCCAATTTTCGACTCTGCCTAAAACTGCAAGAGCAGTAAAAAGAATCAAAGCAATGTTATTATTTAAGCCAAATACTTTAGAACGGAAATAACTCGTAATAAATATTGAAAAATATAAAATGAATTGAATTATTATCAGTAACCACACAAGCCAAAGAGATGCAGTAGTTCTAATACTATTAAGCCATAGGGACATTGCAAAATAACCTATTGAGCAAGCAAGAATACGAAACCAAAATGATCTATTTTCAACTTTCAATACTTCATCAATTATAATATCATTTGCAGTCATATTATACCCCCGTACTATTCTTCATGTATTTGGCAATGTAGAATTATCATCCTTTTTAATTTTAAAAGTTAAAATAGATGCTCCGGCAATGATTATTGTGACAACATTCACAACTGACCAAATTTCCCGATTGAGATGCACACGGAAAACTGGATTATAAAGTAAGGCCGTTCCTCCAAGTATCCACACCCAACCTTGCATTTTTTGTTCAAACGATTGAAATGCTAGATAGGCAAATACGCCACAGCAAACCCAGCGGAGTAGGGTGTAATATGCGTAAGGGTTGTTTGGATTAAGTGCCCAAAGAAGCATTATGATGCAAATTATTTGAGGAATCCAGAGATGCTTTTTCATTATAGTTTGTTAAGCTTTTAAATTGTGGATGTTTTGTTTGTTACTCATTTGTCTTTACTTAAAATCATTGTACCTAAATAAGCAATTCCAAAAGAACATATAAACGCTATAATAGAAACACAATAAAGTGCACCATAACCGATATTGTTCCCGACTTTAAAAAACCAATAAATTTCTGACAAAACAGGAAATATCAACGTTAGAATCGATGCAAATATTCCAGAGAATGAATATGCTATTATTATAGTCCATACATGGATAATTAAGCCCAAAACAGATATAGCTATCATCCCAATTCCCACGAACCCACCACCGACAATATTTCTCATACTAATCATTTTCTCTCTCCCTACTTTTTCTCCAAAATATCCACCAAAGACACATGGAAATAACTGGATACAATACCATAATACAGAGTAGTTAATATCTTTGACGGCCTGTTCTGCTACAATAAATATTCCTATAGTTCCGATCAATTGTAATATTACGATTGTTCCCCCTAATAACACCCCTTTTTTCTTGTAGATTAGCCCAGCAACAAATCCTGACAAAAAACCCATTGAGATTATATATATTATATTTGGGAAATTAATTGGGACATTGCTTCCAGTGACTGTATGCCCATATATCAAGTCTATAATTGCCCCGATAGGAATAGTTAATAAAGTGCCTAGAACAAATCCCAGGACAAGTGCAATTATGAAGCTGAATATATTTTTGATCATTGTTCATTCTTCCATATAAGGTTTAATGAGTTCGTCCCATTCTTTTTCAGATTTACATTCCTTCCCAGTCACATCACACATTATTGAATCTTCCTTGAAATAACTGAACCCACCGACTTTGTTATTTTCATTGATATCCAGTAATATCTTATTTCTGACACCATCATTATAAGAGACCAAGGTAAAACATTTATTCAGTTTCTTATTATAATGATTTATATAATAACCATTCCTCCCATCAAATTCTTTTTTGAAATATTCCTCACTTTGTTTTTTACATTTCTCCTGTAATTCATACAGTTCTTTAGTGGATTTCTGATTGTTACAGCCGACAAATGATATTGTGAAGAAAACGATAAGAAGGGATAGAAAGAATGTTCTTTTCATTTGCTATATCCTCTTAAAATAAAAATGATTCTGATTGTGACTTGAAGATTATTAAGACGTACTCTTATGAAATTGATTTGTCAATCCCTCTAAAGAGGGGCGCATAATCTTGAACGTGCTTTTTTCTCTACACTCTAATTAAATCTGGCACAACTTTCGGGGGTATTCCCATTAATCTGGTTCTTTAAATTTAGAATTAGAACATCACCCTATAAATAGGGTGATTTTTCTAAGTTCTAAAAGTCTAAATTTATTTTAAGAACCTTTAGAGAATTTAGAAAATTTAGAACAGTCAATTTAAGTTCTATTGTTCTAAATCATATTCAGCAAGCCGGATTGTTTTACTGTGTTTTCCCCGGCCTCTTTCTTCGTTGATTAGAAATCGCGGATCTTTGGGATCTTCCGCCCATGCCATGAAGTCATCTATTCGCGTGTTTGCTAATCCGGTTTTTTCTTTGAAATGAATCTTGAAGATTTTGACATTCATTTCCTCTGATCCCAGAATCAATTTCGCAATCGGATAATAGGTTGACAATGGCGGCGGTGCGGGTTTTGTATTTCTTGTTTTCTTGTCCGGGATAATCTCATCAGCGCGGCGGAAGCAATACCCTTCGCCCTCATTTGTCCATTGGATTGTAAAGGGTTCAATCGGCGGATAGTTTCTTAGTAATACCTCAAGCACAACCGCGCCGGGTTCTGCCGCGTGTTCTGACATGACAAGGCAAGCGTCATAGTCACGGCTTAGAACATTTGAACCCGCGCCCCTGTCTTGAATGTTTCTATCGCCCGGCGTTCCTTTTGCGTCATGGTGAACATAACCAATGCCCGCGCCTGTACCTTCGGCCAGCATATCAAAACAAGCTAACATTGCCTTCATGTCTTCGGCGGTGTTTTCCACGCCCGTTGATATTTTGTAAAGTGGATCAAAGACAATCAGTTCCGGCTTATAGTCTTGAATCCCGGCTTTTATGCGTTCAATGCCTTCTTCGCCTGTAAGTCCTAAGCCTCTTGCATTCAGAATCCAAAGATTGTCTTTTAAGTCACCGGCCTCAATTCCTAAAGCGCTGCACAATCTTTTTAAGCGTATATGACAATGGTTTTTTTTGATCTCAAATTGAATATAAATAACACGCCGCGGCTTCGGTATGCTTAGGCCTATAAATGGTTTGCCAATCGCGGCACATAAGCAAAATTGAAGCGTCAACATAGATTTCCTGACTTTACTACTGGCGATAATGGCCAACTTGTCGCCCACGTCAAAAAGATTCTCTATGATCTGATCTGGTTCTGCCGCTTCTTCTTCAATCCATTTAGAAGCGTTAAGAAAGTTTAGATGTTCATCTTGATTGTCTGATACTTCTTGAATAAATGAATTAATCGTCATTTTTCCCCTTCCTTGTTTTATTTAACCACAATATTCTTTGATAATTGTTATCGCGTAAATGTCCCGGCAAACGTGAAAGTCTAGAGGGGTTAGAGCAAGCGGAATCAACCCCTAAAGGAATTAGTCCTTGCTCATATAGCTTGCCTCTGATTTCCCGTTGCCAATCGTTTAATGAGTTAATATTAGATGTTCTAATCCAACCATGAATAGACTTCCCGCCGGAATCCACAAGCGCGGCAATCGGCAATTCTCTAACCTCTTTAGAAGTCCAGAAGCGTATCTGTTCTTCGCGTGTCAGATTGTCAAATTCCACAAGACAATATCGGAATGATTTAATATTGCCGTCACCCCGGAATGATTCGCCGTCCCCCGTCTTTTTCGGCGCGGCTACGCCTGTTAATGGGTTCACTATAATAAAAGGCGCGGTTTTCCCGCCTGTCTGAAAGTAATCAATCCAATCTTTCGCGGTTCGGATGTTCCGGCCAATGATCCCCGGTTCTAAGTGTTCACCTATGAATAGAAAGTCTAAAGGTTCAAACATAACTGACAGAAAAAGAACCGTGTCATTTTCCGGCGGCCAATCAATTCTTATGGGTGACATTTCCCACAAGTCCACTTCTTCATGGATATTTGATTGTTCTATGATTCGCCGCAAAGTGGCCGCGCCGTCCTTAATCATGGGTTTCGGTTTTGGCTTTATGTATCTCTTGTATTTCTGGCCGACCGATAAGGGGACATTGTCCTTGATTGCTCTGTCAATCGCGTCATTGATTTCATTATCTGAAATCTTCCGCTTGCCGTAAGGAATAGAGGCGCGTATATCGGAAAAGATTTCTTCCGGGGGAATCCCGGCCATGATCCCGCAATTTGCCGCCCCTAAAAGTGAAGGGTGACACCCATTTCCGGGCGCGGGTATATTATGCAGTTTTTCGCTATATTTGCCTTGTAGATTCATAAATCAAAGTCATTGCCTTACCGTTAATGTTATGTTGCTAGAACCCCGCTTTTTGCTATGCGCTAGAGCGTTAGAATTGATTTTGAAAGCATGTCCGTCATTAGTCCGCCTTTTTCCGGTAAGGATAGAAGGGATATAAAGAACAATGAGGCATTTTACAGTCAACTTTGCCGTCCGCGTACATTCCCATGCAGTCATAGCAACGGGCATATATAGCTTGCTTGAAGGTTAACTTCCCGCCGGATAGATGTTTTAAAAGTTCCTTTTGCCCTATGGCCTTCTTGCCGTATTTCCGTATAGTCAATATTCTTTCGTTCATTAGGTCACCTCAACATTTCCGGCTTTTCTGGTCTTGTGATTCTGCCTTGACAATATCAATCACTTTGGAATTTTCTATTGCCTCTTTGATCTTCCAGGAAAACAATTTCTCTTTCAGCTCTCTGATTTCGTTTTCGGTTTCGTCAATTAAATGCCGCTTGAATAGAATCTTGCCTTCAATAATATCTTTTTCGTTTAGTCTTCCGTTCATGGTTACACCTCATCAAACGAAACGCGCCTTGCCGTGAGCCAATGAATGACTTCATCTGTTTTATACCTGACAGATCGCCCGGAAGTGCCCACTTTGTAATAAGGTAAATTGCGACGACAAAATCTGTCATTGCGTAAGGTCGAAATTCCCCTGCCGGTGATTGCCGCCACTTCTTTTTCATTCAAATACGGTTTGTTCAAAAGTTCCTTTACATCCATTGTTCATTTCTCCTTTAAAGTGATTTGCGGTTACGAAAAATAACAAAATCGTAAGCTGTATGCTTTAAGTTATATTAACAATCAATAGGGTAATAATCAAGGAAAGTGGCGTAAAATTATATACTTGCGTAAACTGACCAATTGCCAAGTTTACATAGAATTGCCCGGTTTACGCTAATTATTAAAGCGGTCTATTAGCTTCAGATTAGCGTTTACGTTCTCTTTTTTTTACTATGGGATTGGCTCTATATCCCCGCATGTATGAGGCTCTTTCTTCGGGTGTCATGCGGTTTTTGCGGGAGCATGAAGGACAAAAGAATTGATAGTCATAGAATTTTGACTTAATAAAAATATCATTACATTTTTGACAAACGGTTAGTCTTTCTTTCCCTCTATATTCAGAATGTTTAAGATATTCAATAAAGCAATAACTTATAGGGGCATTGAAAAAATCTTGGTATGGCATTTTGCCAATATCTTTCAAAAAATCATTTTCGACAAATATATCTTTTTCTATTAACCTGTCTTTGTCTTGATTAATAATAAGTATTTTTTTATCAATGTAATTGTACCGTGAAAGCATACTACGAAATCCTTCAGATTCATAAGCATTCTCTGTTTCAATGATTTGTAAAAGGATAGTTTTGAGTTTTTCCTGTGTAGTTCTAAGGTGATTATGAAGACCTTTAATTCCTTTATAGTCTTTGGAAATATTTTCAATTTCTACACAATGGGTTTTTCGTCCTAATTTACGTTCATGTATTTGATTGCAAATGTTGACTAGTGCCATCAAGTCATTTTTAATTTCATCTAATGGCAAGTCTTCATCAAGTTGACCAATTAATTTGTCAATTTCAGCAAGTGGAATAATAGAGGGTTTTTCTATATAATCAGGCTCGTCCATTGTTTTATCATAATACAATTCCATTTCTGAAATGTTAAAAACAGAATCTATAGGATCATACTTGTCTATAAAAAAGTATGTTCTATTAAAGGCTGAATTACATGAAATTAAAATTTCATCTCTTTTCAAAAACATTTTCAAGAGTTCATTGTCTGCATCAGATAGTTTGCCAATTGTCTTTTCTATTGTTGGATATTTTATTAATGCTTTCTCTGTAAAGTCGCTTGAAAAATTAAACACGGATTGAACGTTGGAAAAGAATGAAGTTAAAATATCATCTGTTGTTTTAGCATTGGCGAAATCGCAAAAAAGCTTGCCATGTTTTTTTAGTTTGTCCTTTTCTTCTTGCCGCATCGCTTTCCCTCTCATAGCACCCCTTGTTTTATCCGGGGAAACGGGAAGGGGAAACTCCCGCTTTTCGTCTGGCCTGACTATCCCCGGATTTTCTTTTTCCTCTCTTAGCGTTTTAGAAATTTATTTATTATGCTTATTAATCTATTTATTGTTTTTCTCTTGTTAGGTGATACAGTCATTAAAAACTTCCCCTGTTTAGCAGATAACGGCGTAAGGTCTATAATTCCAATTGGGGGCATAATCAAATTATGCTTATCTTTATTCATTCTCTCTTTGATTCTCATTTGCTCCCCTCGTGCAATTCAACTACATTTGTATTTGTTGCCTGTTCTATAATTTGTCCGGCCAATGCTGAAGCGTTCTTTAATGCCTCATCTCTAAGGTGTGCATACCTTTGAGTCATAACCGGGGATTTGTGAGTCAATAGCTTTTGTAATGTATATAAATCAACTTTGCCACTAGAAGCAAGCATAGAAGCGTATGTATGCCTTAAACCATGCAACGGCCTAAAGTCTGCCGGGAGTTCCGCCACTTCTTTGATCGGATTGATACGCCTTCTTATATCCGTAAAGGGTTTGTTATCCGGTCTTAAAAATATATGGTCATAATATTCAGGATTGTTTTTATCTTTGTTTTTTTGTCGTTTCGGGTGACTTTCTAAAACGTGCCGCGCCTGTTCATTCAAGGGGATCTTCTGACTGACACCGCCCTTTGGATTTCTGATTGAAATAAAACCGCGCTGAAAGTCAATGTCATTCCATGTCAGTTTGAACATTTCCCCCCGGCGCATACCAGTATATAAAGCAAGGCGCATGATATTTGCCGCCTCAATATCCGTTGAATTGTCAATGGCCTTTAGAAGGTTTTTTAACTGTTCCGGGTTTAAGTCTTCCGTTTTCTGATTATCAACTTTGACGGCCTCAATTTCAAAATTAAGGCTCTGGCATAATTGCCGCGCCACGCCAAAATGAACAATTCTCTTTAACAGTCCTAAGACGTGCTTGACTGTTTGCGGTTTCTTTTCCTTCAGCAAATTGACACGCAAGCGGTCAACATCAAGCCTTATGATCTTGTGCGGTTCTTTGTTGCCAAAGTCCGGCTTTAGGTATTTCTCAAAACGGCCTTTATCCGTATTGATTGACTTAGTATCACCCTTGCTTTCTTTGTATTCATCCCATAACCGGGATAAAGTCATCTTTCCGGCCTCTGCTATCTTTGCGGCCTTTGCTTGCTCTCTGATCTCTTTCCGGGATTGAATCTTGCCGTCAATCCTTGCGCTTCTTTTTCTGCTGGCTTTTGCGGCGGTCATATCATCGGCATGTTGACGGCCAACCTTTTCTTCATAAACTTTGCCGTTCTTTTTGAAGACTATGTAGAATATCTTTTCCTTGCCTTTTGCGCTTAGACGGTCACCTAGACGGTAATAAACGCCCTTATATTCTGTCTTATGCCTTTTCATCGTTTCCCCCTTGTGATATATGCGTAGCGGGTTTAAATTCTTGTGGCAATAATTTTAAAAGCTACAAGCCAATTTCCAACCCCATTTCCAACCCTTGATTTGAATATAAACTTTTTTTACGGTATGTCAAGGGCAATGTTAGAAGCCTTGACAGTATTGATTTTGCTAAGATTAGATGAATTTGAGTATGCAAAAGGCAATTAAGAAGAAATGCTATAATTCGGCCTCTCACGCCGGAAACCGGGGTTCAAGTCCCCGTGGGACTACCAGTAATACCGCTTGAGTATTAGCAAGCGTCATTCCCTCTCATACATTGTTGATTGTATCGCTAGACAAATCGAAAAAATGTTTGATGCTTTATCAGTGATTGCATTTGCATCTTCAATTGTGTGGTCTTTCGCTGTGTGGTATTTTGTTTTTTGATTCTTATGCTATTATCAAACCGGGTCTGAAGTTTGAGTTTTAAACTCTTGTATCAATTAAACGATAGAGTTTATCTACGATTCCGGGATTTATTCCCTGTTTTCCTGAAAGAAAAAAGAATCGTTAGCAAAAAAGTTTTCTACCATTTTATGATCTGCAAAAAATGGTTATGCGATGTTGCGTGATTGATTCGTTGTTAAAGGATGTTTTTTTAATCCTCAAAAAGAAGAAGGGTATGAAAAAGTGATCTGGTGCCTGGGGCGGGAATCGAACCCGCACAGCCTCAAGGACCGAGGGATTTTAAGTCCCTTTTATGGCGTTTCCCATAGTTTCCCGAAGCCTCAAATAATCGTTAGAAAACTA
>JAKIZI010000045.1 GCA_022708105.1 Bacteroidota bacterium | reverse complement strand
GTGGACTGCCAAATAGGCAGCAAAAAAGAATTAAAACTGTGTTTTCGATACCTTATTTACTACTATATAAGTAAATAAAGAAGTTCAAACTTATTAATAAATATATAGATAAATAAAACAATATACTTGTTAATATTTGATTTTGGTGTTATATTAATAATAGATATTTAAACGTGGAGGTTTATCCATGAATGCATTAAATTCAATTAACATATTAGATTCCATAATTCCCATAAGTCGTTTTAATAAAGGTGAGGCAAATAGAATATTCACCGAAGTTAAAAATGACGGAATAAGAATAGTTGTAAAAAATAATACTCCAGAATGTGTTTTAATAAGTCCCAAAGATTATCAAGCACTAATTGAACAATATGAAGATGCTTTATTGCTGACTGAAGCAAACAATAGGTTATCAAAAAATGTAGGGTATATTTCACATGATGATGTTCTTAATGATTTAAACATAAATGAACAAGATCTAGAAAACATTGATATCGAAGTGGAGTGATCAATGTGGAAAATATTTTATCATCCAGAAGCAAAACAGGAACTAAAAGAATTAGATGGATCACAACAAAAAATTGTATTAAAAGCTATAATCAAAGTCGCACAAAATCCAGAGTCGAATACCAAAGGCGGTTATGGCAAACCATTAGGAAATAAGGGTGGAAATAATTTAACGGGATTATTCAAAATTAAGTTAAAGGGATTAGGATTAAGAATTGTGTATAAGTTAGAAAAATCTGATTCAGATAATATAATGAAAATTATTGTAATTTCTGTACGAGAGGACAATGAAGTATATGAAATTGCAGGAAAAAGAGAATCGAGATAAGCACATAACGAAACTGTAGGAAAACCCATTTGGAGAAATGCATATACCGCTGGAAAAAGAATTATTGATGAAATATGCATGCTGCTGATTTAAAATGGTATCATATTGCGCATGGCTAGAACTTTGGTACCAATAATACTCTTCTACATCAATGCGAATTACATACCGTAATTAGTAATCTTTGAAAGATTATGAACAATACAAAATAAGAGCCACTGAATAGTAACTTTCGATTGACCGCGAAGAGTAAATTTATCTAAGCGTTTATGAGTCCTGATATTTGCAAAAACGGGTTCGACTATACCCATTCGTTTAGAATACATATCGCGACCCTCATGAGAATCAATTTTATCAATCATATTACGAATAACATCAGGTTTGTCATCAGCGACAAGGACTTGATAATTACGCCATCGAGATTTCTCGGATTTTAAACATTTGCCTCTCAATAGGCAGGCATCACAAATTGCTTTTGTGGTATGATAGGTTTTATAAGAATAGTGAGAAAGTTTACGAATTGCACCACGAGAGGGAAGAAGGATTTGACCAGCAGGGCAAATAACGACATCTTTATCTTTATCAAAAACAAATTGATCACGGAAAATCTTTTTATCAGAATTGGGTACATGGCGACGTTTATTTTCAAATCTGATATCACGTTTCCGGAAATTCTGGTCCGGTATGTAGGCATTAATTTTTTTCTGCTGAACAACCTCTAAATTTTCAACAGAGAAATATCCTGTGTCAGCGATAAAAGTTTTACCTTCTATAAAAGAATCACCTTTTCCAAGAGAGGCCATAGTATGTGCTGTTTCATCTAACATCGGTTCTAATAGAGAATGATCCTGGCCTTTGCCAAATGCTTGTGCAGCTACAATTAACTGATGTTTTTCGTCAACCATTGCTTGTCCATTATACCCTTGAATAACCCCGTGCCCTGTTTTCATTTTTGATGATTCATTATCAGTAATATTTGATTGGGATTCCTTTTTTCTCTTTCCAATTTTCGGCTCATTGTTGGAAAGAAACGTATCAATTTTCTGAATTTTCTGATTCATTTTATTGATAGCTTTTTGCTTCTTTTCAGGGAGTGTAGTATAAATCTCAGTATCGTGTTTATCTTGTTCTTTTTCATCCTGTACAGTATGGATTTCTACTATTTTCTGTATTTTCTGTTCCAGCGTATGCTTTTTTTTAAGTAAATCTTTGAAGGTGCCGCTTTGCTCTTTGCTTGCATTTGACGGCAGCTTGCATCCATCAAGAGCGAAGGTGGTGTTGCCTAGAAGATTCATTTCATCAGCGACAAGTAAAATATTGATGAAAACTTTTTTGATATCTTCTCCATGAGAAGAGATAAAGGAAGCAATAATAGTGAAGTCGGGAGTTTCGTTTTCACACAGCGCCATTGCAACAACATTTTCTTGAGAAAAGAGGGCAATACGTCTGGATGAAATTATACCGTTTGAATAGGCAAATAAAATAAGTTTTAGAAGAACTCTGGGATTGTATGCAGGTCTTCCTGTTTTATCATTTTTGGCATATTGCTCAAAAGAGGACATATCTATTTTCTGATCAATCATGTATTGAATTGTAGCGGAAAGTGTTCCATCAACAATTTGCTCGCTTAACTTAATTGGTAAAAAAACATTGTTCTGATATTTATCGGTGTTTCTGTATCTTGCCATTTTCGCCTCCCTAAAGAAATTATACACCGATAAAACAAATTGTGGTATACTTTTCCTACAGTTTCAACAACTGCTTCAACCTGACAACGCTATTGTCACGGTTTTAGCTTACGCAAAAACCGCGCCAATTTACGCGTTGCAGGTTAAGCAAATGTTAGATCGGCGCTTCGCGCGGGAAGACTGAACTGGCCACGTAGTATGAAGAGGAAATCTTAAGTAGACAAACGTTTCTAAGTTTCAGATCGGGGTTTACGCTACGGCGGATGTGAATCGAATCGGCTACGACCAATTCTGAAATAAGACACAGCTTCATTGCTGTAAGCAATGCTAATTATGTTTCACCTGGCTGTTTCTTTTAATGCGTGGTTGTGTTCACAACTCTCCAAGAAATCTCTGTCCGGGTTTGAACTATGATAAATCTAACAACTGCTTCAACTCGACAACGCTATGTCACGATTTATGCAGTGAAGATTCGCAATAAGAGAAAGAGCTTAGTTCGCTAAGGCATAAATCGCGCCATTTACGCGTTGCGAGTTAAGCAAATGTTGGGCGGACGCTTCGCGCCGAGGATTATTAGAATAAGTAAAAATAGATAATTAAAGCTTATAAATGGTTTTCTAGGTATTTATCTGCGTAATAATAATAAACATACTAATATTATAAAAAACTTATGTAAAATATCAAAAGCTTAAATTCCTTAAAGAAGGAATAGTAATAATGAAAACAACATCACTTACCTATAATGAGTATTTAAGAGAAGATTTTGTCTCATGTAATGTTAAAATAGCATATGATAAAATGAATTATAAGATTAAAGAAGCATGTATAAATCATTATGAGTTTGGTGTGATAGAAATTAAAAATGATAAAAAAACTATCCACAAATGGGAAACTGAGGAACAAGCACATAATGATTCATATTTGACAAGAAGATTCACAATCACTTTACTGAACGGTATAGAATTGAAAGGTGAATTTGAAGACCGCTTTTTAAGTAAAGTTATGTTGCATATAAGAAGAAGTGATCTTGATAATAAAACAAAAAATGATTTTCAGTATTTTCTAGATAAAATAGCAAATGAATACTGATTTTTTCAAAAGAAAGCGCCCAACAACTGCTTCAACCTGAGAATGCTATTGTCACGAAACTTGCAGTCGCTTCGCTCGGCAAGTTTCGCGCCAATTACGCATTCCAGGTTAAGCAAATGTTGGATGGACGCTCCGCGCGGGGAAAGAAAAATCGCGCCCCAAGAATGCCCGCCGTCCATGGCGGGCATAAGAGAATGCAAGAAACACGAAATTTGATATAATTGAACCGCAAGGTGGCAGTATGGCAGAGAAAGAAGCAAAAGCACGAATAAAAATAAACAAACTCCTTGAAGAAGCCGGCTGGCGGTTCTTTGATAATGAAGCTGGCAAAGCAAATATTCTTCTTGAGAACAATGTCAAACTCACGAAAGAAAAAATGAATGAGTTTGGAGAAGATTTTGAAAAAACCTGGAATGGATTTATTGATTTTCTTCTTCTCGACGCACAAGGCTTTCCATTCATCGTATTAGAAGCGAAGGCAGAAGATAAGAATCCACTATTCGGAAAAGAACAGGCCCGTCGTTACGCCGTTTCTCAAAACTGTCGTTTCATAATTCTTTCAAACGGTAATATTCATTATTTCTGGGACTTGGAAAGAGGCAATCCTCATATCATAAGCCGTTTTCCTTCTCCTGAAACAGTTAAGGGATATTCAACATTTAAGCCGGATAGAAAAAATCTCTTTTCTGAATCAGTAAATGACGATTATATCGTGCTTACTCAAAAACCGGAATACATACACGACCCGTCCTTTACCAATGAGAATAGTCGTAAGAGTTACATTGAAATTAATAAACTCCGATTTTTGCGAAAGTATCAGATTCGGGCTGTCAACTCGATTCAAATCGCAGTGAAAGATGGTAAAGACCGATTTTTATTTGAAATGGCTACCGGTACAGGTAAAACGCTTGTCTCTGCGGCAGTTATCAAATTATTCCTGAGAACCGGAAATGCTCGCCGTGTATTGTTTCTGGTAGACCGACTGGAACTTGAAGACCAGGCTTATAAAGCGTTTGTTGCCTATCTTAAGAATGACTATAAAACCGTAATTTACAAGGAAAGCCGTGATGACTGGCGAAAAGCTGAAATTGTTGTTTCAACGGTCCAAACCTTTATGTCAAAGAACAGATATAAAAGGCTTTTCACCCCTGATGATTTTGACCTTGTGATTTCCGATGAGGCACACCGCAGTATTGGCGGAAATAGCAGAGCAGTTTTTGAATATTTTATAGGCTATAAGCTTGGTTTGACCGCAACACCAAAAGATTACCTTAAACATATTGATACCGCAGAGCTTGGCGAGAATGACCCACGCGAACTTGAACGGCGATTGCTTCTGGATTCCTATAAAACATTCGGCTGTGAAAATGGTGAACCCACTTTCCGCTACTCACTTGTTGACGGTGTCAAAGAAGGGTTTCTTGTAAATCCGGTTGTTGTTGATGCGAGAACTGAAATCACCACACAACTTCTTTCTGATCAGGGCTATTCGATTACTACACAAAACGATGATGGCGAAGAAGTAGAAGAAACCTACATCCAGAAGGATTTTGAAAAGAAGTTTTTTTCAGAAAATACCAATAAGGCATTTTGCAGGGCTTTTCTGGAAAATGCCTATAGAGATCCGATCAGTGGAGAAATCGGAAAAACTATAGTCTTTTGTGTTTCACAAAATCATGCGGCAAAAATAACCCAGATTCTCAATGAAATGGCTCATCGGATGTTTCCTGAAAAATACAAATCAGATTTCGCTATTCAGGTTACTTCACGCATTACCGACGCTCAGCAATTCACCATTAATTTTACTAACAATCGACTATCCGGTACAGGGAATTTTAATCCATCTTACAAGACCAGCAAAACCCGTGTGTGTGTAACTGTCGGGATGATGACAACAGGTTACGACTGCCCGGATATTCTGAATCTTTGCTTGATGCGTCCCATTTTTTCTCCTACCGATTTCATACAGATAAAAGGTCGAGGCACAAGAAAACACAACTTCGCCATAGAAATTATTGACCCGCAGTTGAAAACCCAAACTGGAGAAAAGCAGAAAGACAATTTCAAGATGTTCGATTTCTTCGCCAACTGCGAATATTTTGAAGAAAAATTCAATTACGATGAAGTTCTCAAACTTCCTAAACCCGGTTCAGGTGAATCCACTGCTTCTGAGGTTAGAGAGCCATCGGGTGCCGACGGGTACGACAGCTCACGGTCAGACCAGATAACAAAACTTGAACATTCAGTAATCGGGCCTGATGGAATGAAAATTGACCGCATGTATTTCGAGAAATTTGAGAAGACTATCATCGAGCATCCTATGCTTAAAGAGCAGGCCGAAGCCGGTAAATGGGATGAGCTAATGGCCTATCTTGAAAAGCATATACTGGATAAGCCGGATGAGTATTTCACCCTTGAAAAACTCCGCTCTTCCATCCAGATTGACCGCCGCGTTTCCATGCGGGAAATCATCGAGAAGATTTTTGGCATGATTCCTTATTTCAAGACAAAAAATGAGCTGCTGGATGAAGAGTTTGACAAGTTTGACAGCCGGTATCTGCCGAAGGAAGAATATTTCACCTACGCCAAGACAGTTTTCAAGGCATATATTTTGGATGCCGAGTTCCGGGCGATTATCGACAATAAAGATTTTGCACTTTTGAATATTTCCCCTTACGGAGAGGCATTCAAGAAATTACCGCCTGAACTACGAAGCGCGATACCCGAATACATTAAAGACTTTGTACCGCTTAACAAGTTTGCGGCATAACGAATTGGAGATTTTATGTTAGACAATGAAACCAAACGACGCATTGACACAGCCCGCGATATACTTGTCGGCAAAGTGCCAGACCCTAAAAGTCAGGTTGAGCAGATAACCATTGCTCTTGTGTATAAGTTCATGGATGACATGGACAAGGAAGCCATTGAGCTTGGCGGAAAACCCAGCTTTTTTACCGGCGACTATGAACGGTACGCCTGGAGCAAAATATTCGACCCTCGTATTGGCGGTCATGAAATGCTTGGGCTTTACGGTGAAGCCATAGTCAAGCTCAACCAGAACCCCAATCTTCCACAACTTTTTAGGGATATTTTTAAAAACGCCTATCTGCCATATCGTGACCCGGAAACTTTGAAACTGTTTTTAAAAACAATCAATGAGTTTTCTTATGACCATTCCGAACGGCTGGGCGATGCCTTTGAGTATCTGCTTTCAGTTCTCGGTAGTCAGGGCGACGCGGGGCAGTTTAGAACTCCCCGGCATATTATTGATTTTATGGTGCAGGTAGCCAATCCTCAAAAGCATGAATCGGTAATGGACCCCGCCTGCGGTACTGCCGGATTTTTGATTTCATCGTACAAGCATATACTCAAAGAAAACTGTAAGAAAACACCCGGTGATTTGCTCAATACAGAAGAACGAAAAAAGCTCCTGGCCAATTTCAGGGGTTATGATATTTCGCCGGACATGGTGCGGCTATCGCTTGTCAATATGTATCTGCACGGATTTGTACAGCCGCAGATTATCGAGTACGACACTCTTACCAGTGAAGACCGCTGGAATGAATACGCCGATGTAATCCTTGCCAATCCGCCCTTTATGACACCGAAAGGCGGAATCAAGCCGCATAAAAATTTCAGTGTGCAGAGTAATAGAAGTGAAGTGTTGTTTGTGGATTACATTGCCGAACACTTGACCCCGACCGGAAGAGCGGCGGTTATTGTGCCGGAGGGCATAATCTTTCAAAGCGCGACTGCCTATAAATCGCTTCGTAAAATGCTGGTTGAAAATCATCTATACGCGGTAGTGTCGCTTCCTGCCGGTATTTTTAACCCTTATTCCGGTGTTAAGACTTCGATTCTTTTGATGGACAAGCAACTTGCAAAGAAAACGGATTCGATTCTTTTTGTAAAGATTGAAAATGACGGCTTTGGACTTGGTGCTCAGAGGCGGGAAATTGACAAGAATGATTTGCCCGACGCAGTGAATGTGATTAAGGATTATGTAACTGCGGTAAGGAATGGAAAGCCGGATTCGTTTATTGAAGCAGAAAAGCCCTGTGGTGCCTTGATGGTAAAGAAAGAAAAGTTGGCCGAGAATGGGGAATATAATCTTACGGGGGATAGATACCGGACGGTTGTCGATAGGCCTAAACACAAATATCCAGAAGTAGTCTTGGTCGACGCAATTGATACAATTACACCACCGAAGAAGTTGCAAACCTCCGAATACTTATCGGAGGGAAAATATCCAATTGTTGACCAATCTCAGGAATTTATTACTGGTTACACAAATGATGAAGCTGCAATCATCAATCCGTCAACTCCATACATTATTTTTGGAGACCATACCTGTGCGGTTAAGTATATCGACTTTCCCTTTGCACAAGGAGCAGATGGAATAAAGATACTATCTCCGCATGAAGAGTTTGTACCAAAGTACTTCTACTATTTCTTGAAAAATAATCCCATAGAGTCCGATGGGTATAAAAGACATTATTCAAAATTAAAAGAGATTAAAATACCCATCCCACCACTTGAGGTCCAGCGCGAGATTGTTGCCGAGATAGAAGGCTACCAGAAGCTGATTGACGGCTGCCTTCAGGTGGTCGATGCGTGGAAACCTCAGATTGATATTGACCCGGAATGGCCATTTGAATCTTTAGACTTGCTTTGTAAAGAAATTAGGAATGGTATAAATGTTGAACAAATTGATGAAATTGGAAAATACCGGGTGACTCGAATCCAAACCATTTCTGATGGTTCTGTAAATCTTGATAAAACAAAATGGACTAATGATGAAGTAAAGGATTCTGCCTTCATGTTGGATGGTGATATATTGCTGAGCCATATAAACAGCATAGAACATTTAGCTAAAAGTGCTATTTTTACAGGTATTAAAGAAAAAGTTGTTCACGGTATAAACTTAATTCGTTTAAGGCCAAACAGGGATAAGGTAAATCCTTCATTTTTATCAATCATGCTAAAACAAGATTGGTTCGTAAATAAAGCAAGGACATTTGCACAAAAAGCCGTAAATCAAGCTAGTATTAAGACGTCAGATTTAAAAGATATAAAAATTCCTCTCCCGTCCCTTGAAGTCCAGCAGGGTATTGTCGACTGCATCGAAGCCGAGCGCAAAGTCATTGACGGCTGCCGAGAGCTTATTAAAATCTACGAAGATAAAATTAAGCGTGTAATTGATAAGGTATGGGAAGAATAAAATGGAAGAAGCACAAAGAATATTTGAATATCTTCCCATTTCTTATAAAAACCCGACCGAAAAAGAATATGTCGAGTTTCTCTGGGATGCTTTTCTGACCAATTACAACGCCGAAAAATATCCTTTTGCCTTTTTATCTTATCACATGCTTTTCATGTGTTTTGTGTATTTTGAAATTTGGCAGATAAAGGAGAATTGCACCGAAGATTTTCAAAAGGCAATGGTCGGTTTCAGCAAGGACATGGAAAAAGAATTACTGGATGCAAAAACACCATTTGCATTATGGCAAGTGAATGAAAGTACGGTTTTTAGATTTCTAAAACTGATAGGACTTGAAAATTCTGATATTGGTAGATTCACGAAAATAGTTAAAGAACGGAATGACACTGCTCATTCAAACGGGAATATTTTCTACAAAAACAAAGAAAGTCTCGAAGGTAAAATCAATGAAATGCTTTCCTGTGTAGAATCAATACAGGAGAAATCAAAACCGATTATTGAAAAATCTTACAACGCCTTTCTTAGTGAAAGCCAAAACCCAGAGATACGAGAATTTCTTGATGATGAAAGCCAGATTAAAGAAGTTTTTATTCACGGTAATTACTTGTCTTTGAAAGACGTTAAAATCTCTCAGAGATATGACTTTACCGTTTTATCAGGTGAAGCAGATTATGCAAATATTCATAGCCTCGCCAAGACACTGAATGATTTATACAAGGAAGAAGAATGAAGAACGCCTTCGCACATCGTGTGCTCCGGCGGAAGAGGGGCGGGGTTAAGAAATGACTTATTGTAAAAATGGCGCGGTTCATCGTCTAACTGATTTTATGCGCTCCGTTCCGTGCTCACTTCGCTGCGCGCTGCGCTCCGGGCTTCGCCACATCGCGCAAAAGAACGCGCAACGTCGCCTACACGCGTTCGTTGAACTGAAACCGCCCTTGGGCTGGCCGCTCGTTTCACTCGCTGCTCGCCCATGCATCCCGGGCGGTAGCCTTTTATTTTTGCGTCATAACATTAATCTATAAACTGCCGATAATGTCCGGTAAGCATATTACAGGAGGACTTTATGGAAAAGTTAATGGATGATTTTGTGCTCAAGATGAATATTCGGAATTTCAGCAAAAGCACAAAGACAAGTTATGAGTCTGAGCTTTCAAAATATCTGCGTTTCTGCGAAGAAGAAAAAAACAGTATCAATTCGGCTTCATATCAGAAATATCTTTCGAATTTAATAGCGGTTAAGAAAATTTCTGAATGCTCTCTTAAGCAATCGATAGGAGCAGTCAAATTTTTTTTAAGTACTCTCTCGGTATACCCTACGAATTAGAGAGAATTCCATTTCCAAAACAGAAGAAGAAACTGCCTCCGTATTTATGTTATGAAGAAGTTGAGCAGATATTAAACAGCGCGTCTAATCTCAAACACAAAACAATATTGATGCTTATTTATTCATCAGGCTTGAGAGTAAGTGAGGCAATAAATATTATCCCTTCGGATATTCTCAGAAGCAAAATGCTGTTGAGAATAAACCAGGGAAAAGGAAATAAAGACAGATACACCATTT
>JAKIZI010000044.1 GCA_022708105.1 Bacteroidota bacterium | reverse complement strand
TCTTTTTGGGTTAATTCGACATAATTATTGGCAAGTAAGCGTTGTTGAGTCTTTATAACGCTCTCGGCAAAGCCGGTAATATCGGCTTCCGTCATGCCATACTCTTTCAGAGACTTCTTTTCTAAGAGGTTGGAGAGCAATTCATCTAGTTTATCGTAGATCTCTTCGCTTGGCCATTGGAAATTTTTGGTAAAAATATTGTTGAGTTTTTGAATTTTGCCAGTGGGATTCTTCTGTTGATATATTTTGAATACTTCCGTTAAAAATTGATAATTGGCTTCACCATGCGGAACGTGATATTTTCCTCCGAGAGGATAGGAAAGCGCATGTACGGCACCCGTTCCGGCATTTCCAAATGCAATACCGGCGTAATTACTGGCTATAAGCATGTCGCCAAGGTGTTCGAATCGAGAATCAGGCCCGTATTCGGCTATCTTCATAAAGCGATCGACAATTATTTCAATAGCAGCACGACTAAATGTTTGAGTGTATGGAGTTGCTTTAGGTGAAACGTATGACTCCATAGCGTGAATGAGCGCATCGATAGCGCTTGCAATATATGGTCTAAATGGAAGTCCGCGCAGCAATTCGGGTATAAGTACTGCGTCGTCCGGCATCAGGGCATCGTCAGCCAAACCCATCTTTGTCTTTTTGGACTTTATTTCTGCAATGGAAATATTGGTCACTTCGCTGCCGGTTCCACATGTGGCGGGTACGATAATGAGTTGCTTTTCCTTTACAAGCGAAATTTTTCTTTCAAAAGCATCTGTCACATTTTCCACTCCTTTTAGCACCAAAAGCTTGGAAATATCCATGATGGTACCTCCACCGATAGCGATGACACGGTTGTATTTCAACGGCTTCACATCTCGCAAAATGGTATTCATCATCTCATCCGAAGGCTCGCCCGGACCATATTTTCCCTTCATTATAAAATGACATTTCAAATTGAGCGGCTTCATAAAGGGCTCGTATAGATAATTGTTAGTCAGCACCAAATCCATCTCGTTGAGGCCAAACTCATGAGCGAAGTCGGCAAAGTTGTCAAATTGATGCAATCGGGTTTTCAGTTTCAAGAGTTGCATGATTGTATTTCGTTATTATTTATTCTGCGCACATGGCGCAAAATAGGCTTTAGGGCTTTATAAGTAATATATCGCTATTTATAATCGACACTGCAATGTAACAAAAGCAAAGTTATTGAAAACAATTGGGATACTGGCATTTTACATACCATACTGGGAATAACTAAATCATCTAATCGCACAACTAATTGTGCATTTTTCCAGAAAACTGCACAACGGATTGTGCGATTTCTCTGAAAACTGCTTGTTTTGTTGTGCAATTTGCCTATCTTTGTGAAAAATCAACACAACAATGAAGGCACTTTATCAGAAATTTGAGACACTTTTACTCAATACAACACTCGATTTCAAACGGTACTTGTATGATGAAATCGCGTGGGAAAGTCGTATGGTAGGCATTATTGGCGGTCGTGGAGTCGGTAAAACCACAATGATTCTACAAAGAATAAAGGAACACTTGAGTGTTAAAAACACATTATATGTTTCGGCAGACGACATGTATTTCAGCGAGCATAAGTTGATAGATTTGGCTGATGAGTTTTATAAAAATGCAGGCGAATATCTCTTTATCGATGAAATTCATAAATACGCCAATTGGTCTCAAGAATTAAAAAATATTTACGACTCCTACCCGAGATTAAAAGTTGTATTTACGGGTTCCTCCATATTGGACATACTTAAAGGCACTGCCGACCTAAGCCGCCGTGCCATCATTTATCAATTACAAGGACTTTCATTTCGTGAATATCTAAAACTCTTTCACGGCTATGATGTACCGGTCTATTCATTGGAACAAATCATCAACAATGAAGTAAAACTCCCCGAAATAGAGCATCCTTTACCACTATTCAAAGAGTATTTGAAACGCGGATATTATCCTTTCGGAATTGAAAACGAGGTTCACATACGCTTGGGACAGATTATCGTACAGACATTGGAAACAGATATTCCGCAATATGCCAAACTCAACGTAGGGACTGCGCGAAAATTAAAACGCTTGCTTTTCATCATTGCAGAAAGCGTCCCTTTTAAGCCCAACTTCTCTAAAATATCAGAAATGATCGGTGTGAGCAGAAACTCCCTTACCGATTATTTCCTATATATGGAACAAGCAGGACTTATCGCACAACTTCGCGATGAAACAGGCGGCATCCGTGGGTTGGGAAAAGTCGATAAAGTCTATCTGGACAATACCAACATCATTTATAACTTGGTCGGCGACAAATCGGAGAAAGGAAATATCAGAGAAACATTTTTCTTCAACCAGATGCGCCTGAAAAATGAAGTCATGTCAGCCAAAAAAGCCGACTTTATAGTAAACGAATACATATTTGAATTAGGCGGCAAAAAGAAACAACAGCATCATATAGAAAAAGACGGCAAATCGTTCATAGTAAAAGATGACATCGAATTTGGCTACCTCAACGTCATCCCACTTTGGGCATTCGGACTGAATTATTGAAAAACACTTCACAGGGCCTTTTAGGACCAATCCAAAAAGTGTCACCAGTGTTGACACAATTGAGTTGGACAAATCATTTAGAGATAATGTAAGTATGTAAAACGATGAAAAGAGTGTCTGGCTTACATATACCATATATAACGGATTATTCTTTTGTTTTCTTAAATTTGTAGTTAATAATTTTTGCAGATGCTCATTATGACAATCGACCAATATATTGAAAGCGTAAATAGTAGGTATAAGTTAGGAAATGCTACCGAACACACCTTTCGTGGCGATTTGCTAACACTTTTAGAGACATTATTGCCGGATTTACACATCACTAATGAACCAAAAAGGCTAAAGTGCGGGGCGCCTGATTATATTTTGACTAAAAAAGATATTCCAGTTGGCTATATCGAAGCAAAAGATATTGGTGATACCGATTTGGACGGCAAACAAAAGTCGGGCAACAAAGAGCAATTTGACCGCTATAAAGCCTCTTTGCCCAATCTTATTTTTACCGATTACCTCAACTTTCATTTTTATCAGGATGGGGTATTTAGAACGAAAATCACCATTGGCGAGGTAACAGAAAAGGGAATAAAACCGCTTTCGGAAAATTTTGCCGAATTTGAAACCCTGATAAAGAATTTTGGAACCTATATAGGGCAAACCATAAAAAGCAGCAAAACACTGGCTAAAATGATGGCGGGAAAAGCCCGATTGCTTGCCGACATTATGGAAAGGGCTCTCAGTAGCGATGTGGAGAGCGATGACAACAGTACTCTTGAAAACCAAATGAATGCTTTTAAAGAGATTTTGATCCATGACATTGATCCAAAAAGCTTTGCCGACATTTACGCACAAACCGTAGCTTATGGATTGTTTGCTGCACGTTTGCACGACACGACGCTCGACACTTTCAGCAGACAGGAAGCAGCCGAATTGATTCCAAAAACAAACCCGTTTTTAAGAAAGTTGTTTGGATATATTGCAGGCCCCGACATTGACGACAGGATTAAATGGATTGTAGATGATTTGGCGTTGATTTTCAGGGCAACCAATCTGGAGGCTCTTCTGGAAGATTATGGAAAATCCAAAAAAATGGAAGATCCGATTATCCATTTTTATGAAGATTTTTTAAGTGAATATGATCCTAAACTGAGAAAATCTCGTGGAGTTTGGTACACGCCTCAACCGGTTGTAAACTTTATTGTGCGTGCCATTGACGATATCTTAAAAACAGAGTTCGATTTACCGCAAGGACTCGCAGATATAAGTAAAACCAAAATAAAAGTTGATGTGCAGGGAGATAAAGTAGAAAAGGAAGTACACAAAGTTCAAATCCTCGACCCGGCCACCGGCACAGGCACTTTTCTTGCCGAAACTATAAGACATATTTATAAGAGCTTTGAAGGAATGCAAGGTATTTGGGGCGATTATGTAGAACGCCATTTGATACCTCGACTGAATGGCTTTGAGCTATTGATGGCCAGTTATGCTATGGCGCACTTGAAAATGGATTTGGTAATGCGTGAAACCGGATTTCACACCGATGCACACCAACGCTTCCGCATTTACCTAACCAATAGTTTAGAAGAGCATCATCCTGACACGAAAACGCTATGGGAAGACATGTTAAGCACCGAAGCCAACGAAGCCAATAGGGTAAAACGTGATACTCCGGTTATGGTAGTAATGGGAAATCCACCGTATAGTGGCGAAAGTGCTAATAAAGGCGGGTGGATTGAAAAATTGATTGATATATATAAATACGACCATAACGGAGAAAAAATTCCTGACACAAAATGGTTAAATAACGACTACGTGAAATTCTTACGTTACGGACAATATTATATTGAAAAAAACGGAAGCGGCGTTTTAGCGTTTATTACGGATAATAGTTTTTTAGATAGTATAACTTTTCGTGGTATGCGTTGGAACTTGCTTAAATCTTACGATAAACTTTATATTTTAGATTTACACGGAAATTCCAAGAAAAAGGAGACTGCCCCCGATGGAAGTATTGACCAAAACGTTTTCGATATAATGCAAGGTACTAGCATTAGTGTATTTGTAAGAACGGAAAAGAAAAGTAAGAATGAATTAGCACAAGTATTTCATTTTGATTTATACGGAAAACGCGAAGAAAAAAACGAATTCCTTTTGGAAAACAATATTGAAACAATAAAGTGGCAAGAACTCAAACTGGAAGAGCCGTATTATTTTTTAGTTCCAAAAGATTTTTCTTCACAAAAAGAATACGATACTTTTATAAGAATAGATGAATTATTAAATGTAAATGGAGTAGGAATTTGTTCCAAACGTGATGAAACTGCAATTAGATACAGTAAAATTGAATTAATCGATGTTTTGAATGATTTCAAAGATTTGACAGAATCAGAAATTAAATTAAAATATAAAACCGAAGTTAAAGAAAGCAGAGATAAAAAAACTCTGCTTGCTAAAAAGAATATTGAACGGTTTGGAACTGATGATCAATTTATAAAAAAAATTAGTTATCGCCCTTTTGACACAAAATGGACTTATTTTACAAATCAATCAAGAGGCTTTTTAGCATTTCCTGTTTATGAAATAATGAGGCATTTTACGCAAGGTAATTGCGGTTTAGTTGTATCTAAAAAAAGCCGTCAACTGAGTTTGGGATATATGTTTATCACAAATACAATTACCGATTTACATATTTTGGATAGTGCAGCAGATTCTACATATATTTTCCCCCTCTACCTTTACCCCGATCCTGACGAACAGCAAACTTTAGCAGGGCCGCTAGGACGACAACCCAATCTAAACATGAAAATTGTGGATAAAATTGCTAAAGACCTTAATTTAACATTTTTGCCGGACGACAATCTTGCTTACGATTTGCCCGCCGAATTGGGTGAATGTTTCTCACCGTTGGATTTATTGGATTATATCTATTCGATACTGCACTCTCCAACATATAGAGAGAAATACAAAGAATTCCTAAAGATAGATTTTCCGCGTGTACCTTATCCTAAAAATAATAAAACATTTTGGGATCTGGTTGAGTTAGGCAGTAAATTAAGGGAGATTCATTTGATGGAAAGTCCTGTTCTTAACCAATTCATTACACTATACAACATAACTGGAAGTAATGTTGTGGATAAGCCGGTCTATAAAAACGGAAATGTTTATATCAATGAAACTCAGTGTTTCGAAAACGTGCCTGAAGTGGCCTGGAACTTCTACATCGGCGGCTATCAACCCGCCCAGAAATGGCTAAAAGACCGCAAAGGTCGCAAACTCTCCACAGAAGATGTTCTACATTATCAGAAAATAATCGTCGCCCTCACAGAAACCGACCGATTGATGCAGGAGATAGATAAAATCGAATAGCTTATGAGTAAAGAATTTAATATAAAGCAAACAGATTATAATGCAATACTGCGACAGGCTGTCGCACAAATTCGACATGCTCGTACAATGATAGCAAAGCAGGTAAATAGTGCAGCTAATTCTGTTTATTGGAACTTGGGTAAATTACTTTTTGAAAAGCATTTGGAAGAAGGTTATGGCAGTGGTGTTGTAAAACAGTTATCTGTTGATCTAAAAAATGAATTCCCTGACATGGGACTTTCACCACGAAATCTTTGGAACATGAAACGTTTCTATGAGCGTTATTATCAGGCAGATACAAAACTGCTACGCTCTGTGGCAGTTTTGCCATGGGGACATAACTTATTGTTGCTGGATAAAGTACAATCGCTTTCAGCTGTTGAGTTTTACGCCAATGAAGTGATAACAAAAGGCTGGACTAGAGATTTGTTGCTTAACGCCATTAAAATGGATAGTTACAATCTAGCACAAACACAAGTTACAAGTAATAATTTCAATCAAACGCTTCCAACAATAAGTGCAGAATATGCAAATGAGGTATTCAAAAGTACTTATAATTTAGGTTTTTTAGGGATTAAAGAACCCGTTAAAGAGTTGGAGCTTGAAAAACGTCTCATTTCTAAAATTAGAAATTTTATCTTAGAGTTGGGCAAGGGTTTTACTTTTATAGGCAACCAATATCGTTTGGAATATAATAACAAAGAGTATTTTGTGGATATGCTTTTCTTTCACAGGGGGTTGCGTTCTTTAGTAGCTGTTGAATTAAAAATTGGGAGTTTTAAAGCAGAATATGTGGGTAAAATGAATTTTTATCTTTCGTTGCTTGATAAATTGGAAAGAGGCGAAAACGAAAATCAGTCTATTGGCATTATTCTTTGTGCTGATAGAGATCATCTTGATGTAGAAATAGCTTTACAAGATGTAAATAAACCCATCGGCGTGTCCGAATATAAATTATTGTTACCAAAAGACGAATTACAAGCTTTATTGATAAATGAAATAAAAGCTAGTGAAAAAGAATGACTATATAAGGATCTTGTAGGCCACAAGAAAAGTGATGAGAGATCAAAACGTAGTGTAACGAGCCAACATTTGATCAAATATACTCATCGCTTTAACAGTTTTATTAAGTTATTAATTTCGGTTTTTTTCTTACTTACGGAAGCGCATTGCTCAAATATGGTTGGATCCATTTTATAAAATTCCTCCATATCAAAGCGGATATCCTCCTCTAAGTAAGCCTCCATATTCTTTACATACCTAAGCCGCAATCCCGGCGTATAAACGATTAAATCACATAGCGCTTTTTCGGGAGAAGCGATCAAATATGCATAATTATTTTCAATAACTTGACGAATGCCGATTGAGTAATAATCGAGTTCACAATGAATGTATTCAAAACGTCCGACTCTGTTTGTGTATAATTTGGAAGCCTTAAATGTTAATGAAGTTATCGTATGGACTCTCTCGGGAATAAGCCCATAGTGGCGAAGTGCGTATTGCATCGAAACATAAGAGGGTCCGTATAGGTGATTGGCGATTAATTCTACTGAAAGTAATTGCTCGGAAACCGTAGGTGAAACAACATATAATCCCCTTTTTAACCTTATCAAACTACCCTTTTGTTCAAGACTGGTTATTTTCTTCTGAGGGTGCTTATAAGAGTCAAAAATAGTCTCCAGTACTCCGACATCTACCGGTATTACATCAAATTGCTTTAATTCCTTCATATCGCAAAAGTAGTCATTTTTTCGACAGATAACGCAATTTTCTTTCTTTTTCTATCAAAAAAGTGGCGGTTTATGGCCAAATTGTTAAAAGAACTGCACCTGCTTCCTACTTTGGCGGCCGCAAATCCGCAGCGATTCACCTCATGTGGCGACATTATTTCCATTTGTGAATTAATTTCCCGAATGTTATATTTGTAAGATAAAATCTCAAATCCTATGAAACATTTTCTCTATTCCCTCGTGCTGCTCCTTTTGGTGAGTTGTGGCAACAATAATTCCATAAATACGAAAAAAATGAACCTCGCCATGCTGGCGACTGACCTGGAAATATTGGCTGCCGATGATATGGAGGGGCGTGCCCCTTGTACGGCTGGTGGAGAGCGGGCCGTCCGCTATCTGCAATCGCGAATGGAAGAAATTGGGCTGGAGCCCGCCTTTGGCGGGAGCTATTTACAGGAAGTGCCCTTAGTCAAGATCCTCCCCGATCCATCCGAGCCGGTGATTGTCAAGGACAAAAAGGGAGTGCTGCGATATACGAATGGGACCGAAATAAGCCTATGGAGTCCGATGTTGAGCCCTGAAATTTCGCTAACGAATAATGAAATTGTGTTTGTCGGTTTTGGAATCGATGCACCCGAACATAACTGGAATGATTTTGAAAAAATAGATGTAAAGGGGAAAACCGTCATGGTGTTGGTCAACGACCCCGGATTTTTCACGAAAGATTCTACGCTTTTCAACGGCACAACCATGACCTATTACGGACGCTGGACCTATAAATTTGAAGAAGCGGAGCGCAAGGGTGCAGCAGGATGTATTATAGTGCATGAAGATGTAGCTTCCGGCTATCCATGGGCGGTGCCTTCCCGCCATTCGAGGGATCCGGGATATTACCTGTATGATGAGGCGCAAAACGAGAAGCAATGCAAAGTGCTCGGCTGGATCTCCCAATCTGCGGCGCGCGATTTGTTGACTCGCTCCGAATACGATTATGATGAACTCAAAGCGACGGCTGTCACCCTGGATTTTACTCCTGTTCAGCTCCAGGCAAAACTAAATGTTCGTCTCCGCAATTCCTGGGAAACCTGCACTTCGCACAATGTAGCGGGAGTGCTGAGGGGTTCAACTGCCCCCGATGAAGCGGTTGTATATGTGGCGCATTGGGATCATCTGGGCATCGGTCGCCCCGTTGATGGGGATTCCATCTACAATGGTGCCTCGGATAATGCCGCAGCTATGGCGTGGGTATTGGCTATTGCCGAGGAATTTAAGGTACAACCGCAAACGGAACGTTCGCTCTTATTCTTCATCCCCACCGCAGAAGAGTCGAGTCTGTTGGGCAGCTACCATTATGTGGAAAATCCCGTTTTCCCGATGGAAAAAACCGTGGCCGGATTCAATTCCGATGTGATATTGATGCTGGGAAGATTTGATGACGTCACCGTGACCGGACTCGGACACTCCGAATTGGATCAATATCTTGAAACAGAGGCTTTAAAACAAGGTCGTTATATTGCAAATGATCCCAATCCGGAAAATGGCATGTTTTTCCGCTCCGATCAACTGCCTTTTATGAAAAAAGGAGTTCCGTTTCTATTTGCCAAGGGCTATACCCATCAACGCGAACTGGGCAAAGAGGCAACCCTTCAAATCATCGCCGACTATTGGAAAAATGTTTACCACAAGCCATGTGACGAGTTTGTCCCCGAACGCGACAAACTGGACGGCCTGCTCGAAGATGCACAGCTCTTTTTCAGTGTCGGTTACCGCATCGCCAACGAAAAAACATACCCTCAATGGCACAAAACCTCGGAGTTTTATCAGGAAAGATGTGTGGATAGAGTTTTATAAGGACGACTATAAATAAACCATCCTAGTAGTAAAAATGATTAGCAAATTTGTTTGCTATTCGTATTTGCCACATTTTGAGTAGCGCCGATTTTTCCTATCAATAAGTGTAGCATACTCAAATTGGACGTAGGTATAATGCCTCTGAATTTTACAAAGAGCGAGGTGGAGAAAAATGAAAATAAGAGCCCATATAATCCTTTTGACTTTGCTGCTGATTGTTACAGCATGTAATGCTCAATGTCAGATACATATTGATAATGTCGCGGCCGGTTATTACAATGGAATCACTGATAAAAATGAAATAATAGAGGATTACCGGATAACAAATAACTCAAATGAGGAGTATTTAACTTGGGTCTCGTTGGAACCGATTAATGAGAGAACAAATACGGAGCTGATTCACGATTACTTTAAAAAGAGGAAAGGCGACTTCTCTTTTCTTGAAGCGATGTTTGAAAACTTATTGGATGAGCAACCAACAGTCATAGGATATTCATTTATCAAAAATATTTATCCGGGTGAAACCTTCCACTATTTTATTGCCAAGAATGAGAAATCATCCGTTTTTTATCGAGAAAGAATTGTGCTCATCAAAAGAAAAGAAGTAGAACAGTACTTAAGGATGCAGATTGATGACAAGTATTTTTACGAGTCACCAAGTATAATTCTGACAGAAAAATAACTTAAATCTCCGCTCAGGCGATGACTCCCTCTTTTTTAAACCATCTTATTGTATCTGCGAGGGTTTCTTTAAATGGTCTTGTAATAAAATTCAGTACTTTGCGGGCTTTTTCAGATGAAAACAGAGAGTTTGTTGTCAAGATATGCAACGATTGAGTGGAAAATAGTGGAGTTCGTTTTTTGAGCTTGTAAAAGCAATTATAGCTAGGCATAAAAATTTTGACCAGCCACATTGGTGCCATAAATCTGGGTTGTCTTTTACCTGTGAGCTTTTCGAAAATCCTAAAAAACTCTCTAATGGATATATAACGGTTGCTCAGTATATAACATTCTCCCTTGCGCCCTTTCTTACAGGCAGATATGATTCCGGCAGCCACATCGCGAACATCTATAAAATCAAAACCTCCAACTACCCCTGAAGGCATCTTACGGCGCCAACAGGTGATCACCAGCTGTGCTGCGTGATTATTAGTTGGGGAATAGGGACCGCATATCCCGGAGGGATGTATTACAGTAACATCCAGTCCCCTTTTTCCCGCATCCAGTACATACTGCGTCGCCTCGGCCTTAGTTTGGGCGTATTGTCCATAAACAAGATTCTTATCGAAATGATCGACCTCATATGTGATCTTTCCTTTGGGTTGCTCCGGAATGGCATGGACCGAACTTACGTAGACAAGCTTAGTCGCATTGTACTTAATTGCTGCATCTGTAATATTCTGTGTTCCCTTAACGTTGACATCATAAACGATTTGTTGGTATTCCAGGGAAGTAGTCACGATACCGGCAGCATGTATCACATACATATCAGTATCAGGATCAACACGGAAAAAATCCTCCAAAGAGGAGGGGTCCACTACGTTTCCGTAACAAACTTCAACCTGAGAAGGTAAGCGCGAATTCAACTTATCACCAGGCAGAGCCAGTGCGCGGACTTTTTTGCCGTCAGCAATCAATTGAGATACTATTGTAAGCCCCAGGTGGCCGGTTGCTCCGGTCACTAAATAAATTTCATTTTTTTTCATACTTTCAAGAATGACAAATATTGTGCCGAAAAGATGTTACATTTCTGTTAAGTTTTTGGGCGTCAGGACTTATAAGGGAATAATTCAATAAGTTTGCAGTTAATTCTAAAATGTATCATTGATCTATTAGCATCAAAAAGACGACGAAATTCTCTTTATGGATCCTATTTATCTAATTATTGTAATCATTCTGCTGGGATTGGCAGTCCTCGACTTAATAGTGGGCGTTGCAAACGACG
>JAKIZI010000043.1 GCA_022708105.1 Bacteroidota bacterium | reverse complement strand
GTAATGAGTTTTAGCAAAATTTACAACTTTTTGCTCCACTAAATTTTTTAAGTTAATACAATTAGGAGCAATTTTGTAATATGTCTTGCGGCTATGACAAATACCGAAAAACTGTTCCAGCAATTCAAGTGAACGAAGTTTAGATGCCGGTTCAAATATTCTTATCACCACCAAATCATTTAGTATAACTGGTAAATCATCTAGTTTGAGCATCTCCTGTATGGAACGAACTAATTTATAAAAGAAATGATATTTCACACCAATAAAAGCACTATGGTTAAGGTGCAATATCCTATTTGGGTTCTCATCAGGAAATATTGATAGTTGATGGTTATAATCCTTTATCCATTCCTCTGCTAAAATCTTTAAATCATTTAGGGTTTCATCTGTATGTGCAGATCCAATGTGTTGCAAAACGATCCTTTTATTATTCTTATAACTTACAATCTGAACTGCTTTTGCATTGGAGGCGGTTTTAATGATCCTGATTTTCATAAAAAATTACCTTAGTGCGGTAAAAATACTATTTTTTTTAAAACAAGTGTTGATTATAAGGTAATTAGCACCGCACTAAATTGAAAGGGTACAAGTCAGGAAAAAAAGAGCGGATATTCAAAAGAATACCCGCCCCGTTGCTATACAACAGTTATGATTAAATCATCATTTTGATATCTTCGTCTACCGTAGAAATAGTTCCGATTCCGAAGGTATCGACCAGCACTTTGAGGATACCCGGAGAAACGAATCCCGGCAAGGTGGGTCCTAAGTGGATATTCTTCACACCGAGGCTCAACAAGGCCAACAATACTAACACTGCTTTTTGCTCGTACCATGCGATATTGAATACTATCGGCAATTTGTTGACATCGTCCAATCCGAATACTTCTTTGAGTTTTAAGGCAATTACAGCCAAAGAATAGCTGTCGTTGCATTGACCGGCATCGAGCACTCTCGGAATTCCGCCAATATCACCCAAAGGAAGTTTATTGTAACGATATTTTGCACAGCCGGCAGTAAGAATGATGGTGTCTTTCGGAAGTTTTTCTGCAAATTCGGTATAATACTCTCTGCTCTTCATTCTTCCGTCGCAGCCGGCCATCACAACGAACTTTTTAATTGCTCCGGATTTAACAGCTTCCACCACTTTATCGGCTAAAGAAATTACTTGATGATGTGCGAATCCGCCTACGATATGACCCGTTTCAATCTGTTCGGGCGCTTTACACGTTTTGGCAAGAGCAATAATTTTCGAGAAATCTTTCGGCTTTCCGTTCACGCGTTCAGGAATATGAGGAAATCCGTTGAATCCAACAGCTCCGGTAGTCCATACTCTATCTTGATAGGTATTGTTGCTTCTCGGCGGAACCAAACAGTTGGTCGTAAATAAAATCGGCCCGTTGAATGTTTCAAAATCTTTTAACTGATTGTGCCATGCGCTTCCGTAATTTCCAGCGAGATTAGAATATTTTTTAAAATAGGGATAGTAGTGTGCCGGCAACATTTCTGAGTGGGTATATACATCCACTCCTTCGGGTTCCGCTTGCGCCAACAATTCATCTAAATCTTTCAAATCGTGCCCTGAAATCAAGATTGCCGGACGATTACGAACGCCGATGTCAACTTGGGTAATCTGGGGATTTCCATAAGTTGTCGTATTTGCTTTATCCAATAGAGCCATCGTTTGTACACCGAATTTACCGCACTCCATAACCAATCCGAGAAGTTCGTCGGCAGATTGCTCCGGATTGAGTGTGCTGGCGAGCCCTTTTTGCATAAAAGCGTAAATTTCGGGATCTTTATAGTTTAAATTCCATGCATGTTCCGCATAAGCAGAAATTCCTTTAAGCCCCAATACCAGCAGCTGACGGAGGGCACGAATATCCTCATTCGGGGTGGATAAAATACCAACTTCCAGTGCTTTTTTCTCTAATTCCGCTTCGGTAGAAGCTGTCCATGTGAGGGCATCATTTTTCAGGAAAGAGCATGGGGTATGATCTTCCACGGCAAGTTTGATTAATTTATCTCTTAATGCCAATCCTTTGTAAATTTCTTCGATGAATCTCGGTTTATCGAAATTGGCATTGGTAATGGTCATAAAAAGCCCATTCAACACATAGAAATCGACTTCTTCCAAGTTTTTACCTTTATCGCGAAGACACTGATTTACTTTTGAAATGGCCTTCATCGTGTAAATAAACAAATCCTGAAGATTGGCAACATCAGAAGTTTTACCGCAGACGCCTACAACGGTACAACCGGTGTTTTTTGCGGTCTCTTGACATTGGGAACAAAACATTGTACTCATAATTTTCTTTTTTAAGGGTTTAATACTTTCATAATTTAGAACAAAAGTAAGCTTTTATTTACATACATTTTGTCTCATTTGAAACAATTTCAAAAAAAAGATTAAATTTGCAGCGAATAAAAAAGAAGGCATCTTACATTTATGGACGTAGAAAAATATCTTATAGACACTCCTTTATTTGCGGGAATCAGCGTTGAAGATATCCAAGCGCTGCTCAAAGAGACGCGTTATCAAACTAAAAAATACCGGAATCAAGAAACGTTTATATTTCAAAATTCTCCATGCACGTACCTATATTTTCTATATCAAGGTCATGCAACGGCTGGACGGATGAATCTGGCGGGCAAATATTTATTGGTTGAAGAGATGTATGCCCCGAAAGTCATTGCCCCTGCATTTCTTTTTAATAAAGAAAATCGATATCCGGTAACCGTCAATGCCACCAAGGTATGTAGTGTATTAATCATTCCCGGGCAGGATTTTCTCCGGTTACTTCAAAAAAACAAACAACTTCTATTCAACTTCCTCAGCATCATTTCCAATCAGGTGGTGTATTTATCCCAAAAAGTTAAATTATCGAATATCTCCATTAAGGGAAAGATTGCAAATTTTATATTATCAAATTGTGAAGAAGGAGCTACTGTTTTCACTTCGGGATATACGCAGCAAAAGTTGGCAGACTTGTTCGGGGTTGCTCGTACGTCTGTAGCACGATGTTTTTCGGAAATGGAATCTGCCGGAATTATTTCAGTAAAGAATAAAAAAATAACAATATACAACAAACAACAACTCAAAGATTTAGTTGAATAACAATATTAACCCACCTCAATCCTCATTATCATGAAAAAAGAAAATCGAATTTTAAAAGAGATCAACAATTGGTTTTTTATCTGCATCGGATTGGCCGTATTTGCCTTTGGCTGGACGGCTTTTCTTATTCCTCATAATATGACCGGTGGCGGGGTAAGTGGTATTGCCGCAGTAATTTATTTTGCCACAGGTTTCATTCCTGTCGGGATGAGTACATTGATTTTGAATTTAATATTGGCCGGCATTGCGTGGCGGGTATTGGGAAAAAAATTTGTCATCAATAGTGTCATTTGCACCTTAATTCTCTCATTCTTTTTGAATGTAGGGCAACTTGTCTTCACACAACCTTTGGTGGATGATGTCTTCATGTGTGCCTTAATCGGTGCGGGACTGGCAGGATTTGGAGTTGGTTTGGCACTCAATTACGGAGGAAATACCGGAGGTACAGATATTATCGTATTGATGATTAACAAATACCGCAATGCTTCCTACGGAAGAGTAACCTTATATCTGAACATCGGGATTGTACTTTCCTCTTATCTGTCTGTGGGTTCCATTGAAAAATTAGTATATAGTATTGTGGTCATGTTTGCCTACACCTTTATTTCGGACATCATCATAGACGGATTCAAACAGACCTTTCAATTTTTAGTGTTTTCTTCAAAAAATAAAGAAATTGCAGAAAAGATCAACTCAGAAATTCATCGCGGAGCTACATTTATAAAGGGATATGGTTCATATAGTAAAGAAGAGTCCGATATACTATTAATTATAGCACATCGGACTGACAAGGTAAATATCATTCGAATTATCAAACAAATCGATGATACTTCATTTATTAGTATTTCAAAGGCTAACAGTGTATTCGGAAAGAATTTCGAACAACTGAAAGTCTAATCTTTTGTTATTCAACAGGAATCGGCGTATTGGCAGGTTCAACTAAATCTTCTACTTTAACTAATTCTACATCAAAAATAAGAGTAGCATAAGGCGGTATTACGCCGCCGGCGCCATATTCACCATAACCCAAAGCAGACGGAATAATCAATTGAGCTTTACCGCCTTCTTTCATCATGGCAATTCCTTCTTCCCATCCTTGAATCACACGACCTTGTCCCAATGGAATCACAATAGGATCTTTATCTATTGAGCTGTCAAAAACAGTTCCATCCAATAATTTCCCTGTATAATGTACCGTTACATTTTTATTATTTTCTGCAGCTTTTCCTTTGCCGGCTACTTTTTGAATATAATAGAGCCCTGATGCGGTTGGAGTAACCTTTATATTATTGTCTGCAATATATTTTTTCAGTGTACTGTCTTCTGCAAGGCGAAGTTTTTCCATTTCTGCTTTGTATTTTGCTTCTTGTTCTTCTTGTTGTGCTTTAAATTCAGCAGCGGGAATAATTTTATTTATTTTAATGTCAAGGTAGATATCTCTATCTTTTTGTTCCGGATTATAATCATCAATTCCGAAAAAGTAGTGGAAGAAAGTGTCAATATTCATAATAAAAGTGGCACTGTCTCCTTGGTGCATTTTAAGGAGAGCTGCGTATAAATCACCTTCAAACAAAGATTCTCTAACCAGCAATTGCATGGGTTGATTATCAATAAACGTAGAGTCGAGTGCACGAAGAGTGTGGGTGATTTCAACGAGATCGTCCATCTGTACTTGAGTTGAGTCTTCATTTTCGACATAAAACTTGTAATAGAAGCCGCTGTCATCTTTCTTATACCCCATGTGTTTACAAGAAGTAAAAGTTCCTAACACCATAAAGGCAATGGCAATCATGGTGAATCTCAATAATTGATTTTTCATAATTTAATTTTTAAAAATGGTTGATAATGTTTTTTATATTTATTTACTGATTTGTATTACCATAGCAATACTTTTTCTTCCTTTCACTTTATTTCCGTCTCCGGCAACGCCGTATGCCAAATGAGATGGCAACACTAAGCGGGCTTCTGCGCCCCGTTTAAGTCGTTGCACGGCTTCATGCAGCCCAATCATTTCCTGGGATTTTGAAACCACAAACTTTTTCAATCCCTCAGTTTTTGAAGAATACAGCATAGTTCCGTCCAACAGAAACATTTGATAGGACAAAGAGACAGTATCTCCTTCACGAAAAAGGTCACCGGTGCCTTGTTTTAGTACTTGAATACGAAGCCCTGAGCCGGTATTGGTCATTTCCCACTGATATCTATTGATGAACAAGTCTATTTCTTCTTCTTCTTTACGTATAATATTTTTATTCCCTTCAACAAAAGGGTCAAATTTTTCTGAAGTATCTTTTTGAGAAACAGGCTGAATCACACCGGTCACTTTTTTTTCCGTACAAGACAAAAAAGGCAACAGCAAACCGAGCAGCATCACAGTCAATAAGCGATTCAAATTCATGTAATTTTACTAATTCTTCAATTCTTTTGTGTATTTTTTCAGCACTTCCTTAAAATAGGCAATTGCATTTTCGAGGGTATCATTGTAATAGGCAGCTGAAGCATTTTTATGACCACCGCCACCGAAGTGTTCCCGTGCGAAGAGGTTCACATCAAAGTTTCCTTTAGAACGAAATGAAATTCGGACTTTATTATCCCGCTCAATAAAAAAAGCGGTAAAACGAACCGTTTTCATGGTCAATCCATAATTGACAAATCCCTCGGTATCTCCTCTTTTGTAGTTACACATCAATAAATCCTGTTTGGTAAGAAACATATAGGAAGTGGCAAATTCGGGCATTACGGTCAAACGATTACACAAGGATAGCCCTAATAATCTAATTCTGGCTTCGGAATAATTATCATAAACATTTCGATGGATTTGCTCGCCATCCACGCCACATTCAATCAATTTTGCCAACGTAACGTAGGTCTCGGGCTGATTACACATATGACTTAATGAACCGGTATCTGTAATAATTCCGACATATACAGACTCTGCAATTTCTTTGGTAAGTTCTTCCTGTTTATTCAAATATTTAAATAGAAAATTATATACCAACTCGGCAGAAGAGCTGGTTTGATGTGTTGAAAATTGAATATCACACTCCAAATCGGGATTAATATGATGATCTATCATAATTTTAAATGCAGAAGATTTGAGAATGGCCCCTTCAAGAGCGTTTCCGCTACGATGAGCTGCATTCATATCCACTACAAAGAGCAGATCTGCCTCTTTAATAAAACGATGAGCACTTCTCATATCATCTTCTGCAACCAAAATTTGATCACTTCCCGACATCCATTCCAAAAAATCAGGATAGGGATTTGGTAAAATCACCTGAACAGAGATATTTCTATTTTTAAAAAAATGATATAATGCTAATGAAGCACCGACAGCATCCCCATCGGGATTGTAATGAGATACAATCGCAATCCGTTTAGACCGATTGATAGCATCTTGGGCGCTTATGATCTCTTTAGATGTAATTATTTCCATCGTCATATTTAGTATGCAAAAATACAAAAAAAAGTAATGATACATCAAGAGCTGCATTTTCTTGAAAAATATATCAGAAATTATCTATTCTCTATTATTTAAAACTAACAATTATTAAAAAAAATAAAAAATAGGATGATGATGTTATTTTTTGATTATTTTTGCAATGAAAAGTAAAAATCAACATCATACCATGAAAACAAGAATATTTATTCCCATCGTGATTTGTCTGTTTGCTTTAACTGTATGTACTCAATGTAAAAAAGATACAACTTGTAAAGCGATTATTCATGTATATTACTCTAACAACGGCATTGATGCAGAAGAAGTTGCACCTGGGGCTTATGTGACCATCGGACAGAATGCCAATTATGCAGAGTTTGCAAAGACAGAAGGTGCTGCTAATGAATTAGGAGTTTTTGAACATACATTTCTCTATGAATCTTCGTTAGAAGTAATTGCGACCGCAACAAGGTCTGTCTATATCAATGATACCGTTGCCACACCCGTTCCGTACACCGGATCCACTCAAATTAAGTTGGAAGCAGGAGAAACTACCGAAATTGATCTGTTAATGATCCCTATTCAATAGGCCCTATTTCGAGGTCTATTTTAGCAATTATTCTTATTGTTAACTTTATTCATTCATTTTGAATTCAAAAAAGGCAGGATATTCATTTTTAATCATATCGTCTGTTCTCTTATTTTTCTTCTTATTTATTCATTCTAATCATGGCAATTTTATTCATTTAGGAGAAGAAAATACCGGAAATTCTACAGATGATAATCGGGAGGAAAGACTTAATGTCTTGTTATTCACTCATTATTCGGACTATTTCATTCATCGGGGGGTTCCAATGGGATTTCAATATGAATTATTTAAAAATCTCTCTGCTGCATTAGGAAGGAAATTAAGCATTACATTTGAAAATGATCCCAATGCTGCGTATTCTGCAGCTTTCTCGAATCATTATGATATTGTAGCCATGGATTTTAAAAAAAGTTTGCTCATCAAACAACTTATCACACCTTCACTTCCCTTTTCAACATCATATCCTGTATTAATACAAAGAAAAGAAGTTCCTGCAATTCCTCCGCAGAAAAAAAGAAAGATATACCTTCCTGCCCATTTCCCGGGTACAATAGAGAAAGACTCTCTTGAAAAACCATCCGGATGGGAAATTATTTATAGCAGCACCTTGACCATAGAAGAGTTGATTGATCTTTTGGATAAAAAAAAGATTAATTATACCGTATCAGATTATCATACCGCGATTACTTTATTACCATTTTACTCCGATTTGGAAATCGTTTCTGCTGTGGGAAAAACTTATAAAAGGACTTGGGTGTTAAACGACTCCAATAAAACTTTAAATAAACAGATTAACAGTTGGTTACATATCTTTACTCATTCAAAAAAATATAAATTTCTAGAAAGAAAATATTTTTCGCCTTATACAGCAAATCGAAATATGCCATTACTTGAAAGTCGTTATCACAAAATTTCTCCTTTTGACAATATTGTAAAAAAATATGCAAAAAAAGCAAATATTGATTGGAGGCTAATCATTTCCATTATGTATCAGGAGTCTAAATTTGTGACCGGATTATACGGAATGGGCGAAAGTTTTGGGTTGATGCAGCTCATGCCTTCTACAGGGGAGAAGTATAATATTTCCTCGGAATCTTCTGATGAAGAGCAGATCAAAGCGGCCATTCTGCATTTAATCGGTATTCAAAATCTCTTTCCCGAGGTGGAAGAACCGGAAGATAAACTTAAATTTATGTGTGCGGCCTACAATTCAGGAGCCGGACATATTAAAGACGCCCAACGCTTATGTGAAAAATACGGAGAAGATCCCACTCGATGGGCATCTGTGTCCAAATACTTGATTTTAAAAGCTAAAAAACAATATTATAATGATCCTGTTGTTCAAAATGGGTACTATCCCGGAAGTCATACCGTTAAATATGTGGAACAGATATGGGAACGCTTCAGCAGTTATAAAGCTATTATCAAAAAATAAGATGGGTTAAACGAAAAGAAGCAATTAAATAATTTGTACTTTTGCATTCTAAAATCAGGTCTATGAAAGTATCAGCAAAACAAGATCAAATAAAAGCAACCGACGAACAGATATATCAGCTTATCTCCAATCCGGAAAATTTTGCAGAATTTTTACCGGCACAATTAGAACAAAAAGAGTGTACTCCCGATTTCTGCAGGTTCACCATTCCCGGAATGGCCACATTAACATTGCGAATTTCCGAAAAAACTCCTTTTTGCAAAGTATTATATTCCGCTGAAAATGACAAAAATATACCGATTACGATTGATTTTTTAATAGAGAATCATTCTGATAATTCAGAAGTCGAAGTAGGAATTGAAGCAGCTGTTCCGGCATTTTTATCAGGTATGGTTAAAAATCCTTTGCAGCATTTAGCAAACATGATTGTTGAAAAAATAAAACTTTTCGCTGAAAAATAGTCATCATGGAAATAAATACAATAAGAACAGAACAACTTGTCAAGAAATATCGTTCTCGTACCGTAGTCAATGATGTCTCTTTTGAAGTCAAGCAAGGAGAGATTGTCGGGTTGCTCGGCCCGAACGGAGCAGGAAAGACGACCTCTTTTTACATGATTGTCGGTCTCATTAGACCTTTTTTTGGCAAGATTTTCTTAAACGATTTGGATATTACTGAATTTCCGATGTATAAAAGGGCAAAAATGGGTATTTCCTATTTACCGCAAGAAGCCTCTGTATTTCGTCACTTAAGTGTGGAGAATAACATAAAAGCTATTTTGGAATTTACAGATTTAAGCAAACACGAGCAAAAAGAAAAACTTGAAGAGTTGATTAACGAGTTTAATTTGCATAAAGTACGTAAAAATATGGGGAATAATCTTTCCGGCGGGGAAAGGCGAAGGACCGAGATTGCACGCTGTTTAGCTGCAAATCCTAAATTTATTTTGCTTGATGAACCTTTTGCCGGGGTAGACCCTATTGCGGTAGAAGATATCCAATCCATTGTCGCTAAATTAAAAGATAAGAATATCGGAATTTTAATCACCGATCATAATGTGCATGAAACCTTATCTATCACAGATCGTGCCTATTTGTTGTTTGAAGGAAAACTCTTAAAATCGGGAACTGCCCAAGAGTTAGCAAATGATGAATATGTTAAAAAAGTTTATTTGGGAAAAAATTTCGAATTGAGAAGGTAAATATCGTTTTTAAATCGTTCTAATTATCAAGAATAAGAAATATTGTTCGTCGATTCTTAGCCCTCCCATCTTCGGTCGAATTGGTTGCGATTGGCATGGATTCTCCGAAACCTTTATAACTTAATCGCTGATGCTCTATATTTTTCTCTAATACATACTGATAGACAGCTTGTGCACGTCTTTCGGAGAGTATTTGATTATCCTCCTCATTCCCGATATCATCTGTATGTCCTTGAATTTCAACTTTAATAGTTGGATTTTCTATTAAAAACTCCACGAACAAATCAATAATAGACTTAGACTTAGAGGTAAGAGCATAGGAATTGGTGGCAAAATAAATATCATTTAAGTCATAAGTTTTTCCCACTTCCACTTTTTTAATATCGGCATTATCGGTAATTACCTGTTCTGCAATTTGTTCTTTGGTAATCAATCTTGTATCGTATGCATAGCCCTCTTTTTTAATATTTATAATCAAATCTTGCGGTTCAGCTTTATTTATTTCTGTAGCTATTGCATATTTTCCGGAATTTTCATTCACTTTTGTTTCCGCAATAATATTGGAAGCGGAGTCTCGAATTTGAACAATTGCCTCTACTTTATTTCCCTCTTCATCCAAAACCTCACCTTTAATAAGCAACATATCGCGTGGACGGGCTTTTTCGTGTAATTCAAATTGATAAATATTCCAATCGTTTCCATCAATAAAATTTGATGAAAAGTAGGCCAAATTCCCTTTCAGATTAACAAAAAAGTCCACTTCATCTCTGTCGGAATTAATAGGATAGCCGATATTAACAGGTTTTTGCCATCCTTTATCGCCCATTTTAGAGTAAAAAATATCCATACCGCCCATTCCATCGTGACCGGCCGAGGAGAAATAGAGTGTTTTGCTGTCGGTGTGGAGAAAAGGAGATCTTTCATTTTTAGCTGTATTAATAACGGGGCCTAAATTTTTAGGGGTTCCCCAACTTCCGTCGACTTGTCGTTCTGAATACCAGATATCGGAACCTCCGAAGCCACCGGGACGGTCACTTGCAAAAAAAAGTTGTTGTCCGTTGGAACTCAAAGAGGGTTGTGATTCCCATGAATCTTGTCGATTGATTTTATCTCCCAAACTTTTAGGAGTTGTCCACTCTCCATCAATTAATTCCGAATAGAACAAGTCATAATTGGGATAGTCGTAATTATTAATTTTAACAACAGCGACTTTAACAAAAATCAATAAATCATTTCGAAGATTTACCGCAGGGCTTCCTTCGTTGCTATTATCCTGATTAAAAGGGAACGGCAAAGGTTCTCCAACTTCGAATTCGCCATTTTTATTCCTTTTGCTATACGAAAAAAACTCTTTATCCTCCTGATTTTCTTCAAAGTAAGAATTCTGTTGTTTAATCGGTTTTCTACGTGTAAAATAAAAATATTCATCATCTGGAGAAATGGTGGCCAGATACTCATCGTATTGGGTAGAAATTCTCTGTACCGGAATTGGATTGAATTTTACCGGATTGTTGAGAAGATTTTGATAAAACCGCGATTTTTGAATAATCATTTCTGCTTCATGAACATATTCCATCTTTTTTACCAAATCCGGATTTTCGATTAAGACCGTAGCAAATTTAATTGCTTCAGGAAAATCTTCTAATAGATATGCAATTCGTGCAGCATATAAATGAACATGAATTTTATAAAAGGGGCAAACTTCATACATTTTATTGAATGCCTGAAGGGCTTTTTTTGCATTTTCCGAATTTTCGATTTTCAATCCGTTCATCTCCAACGGCAAATAATATCCGAGCCCCACATAATAATTCACCTCCAAATTATCCGGAAATTCATCAAGAATTTCATAATATATTTTATATGCTTCGGTTTTATTTCCCTTTTGATGATACTCTCTCGCTTTTTTAAAATCCTTTTCCACTCTTTTATCCATTGTTTGCACACAAGGGTCATCATCTTCCTGAGCTGTAAGATAAACCACCCTAAATACAATGAGCAGCAACAATATAAATTTGAGTTTCATGGAATGTATATAATATAATATTGTATTCGTCAAATCGAATATGCAAAAGTAATACTTTTTCGAGAAACAAAATACTTATTTAAGAAAGGAAAAGGAGAGAAAAATTAATTCTCCTGACTTCGTCACGCTTTTTTTTCTAATTTTATATCTTACTGAAAATTATTATAATACGATTTTTGAGCCACC
>JAKIZI010000042.1 GCA_022708105.1 Bacteroidota bacterium | reverse complement strand
GTCAATAAAGAATCCAACTTTTTGCACCATACTCTATCTTCTTTTTCAATTTTGACCTTGCCCTTATAGACACGAACGCCGATTTCATCTACAGCCCAATGTACATCAAAACTCAACTCTGTAGTTGCATTGACCAAAATATTCTCCTTTTTAACCGATTGAATTAACGGAGATATAATCATACTATCCAACAGAGATGAAAACTCGGAAACTGACTTTTGTTTCATCTCAGCTTCACAATCGAAAACTTGCAGGGTATAGGAAGAAATATTTTCCCCCACAGTATCCACTTTAATCAATAAACTTCCAGTAATTCTTCCCCATGAAAGCAGTTCCGTATAGGTACCAATAGCACTTTCCAACAATCGGGACAATGAATCTGCACTTTCAGGATAGAATTCAGCGTAATTATAAATAGTTGTCTTTCGGGTAGCCAGCACCAATAACATTCTGTTGATAATTTCCAACTGTTCCTGAGAATATTTATTGGAAGAGTCCAATTGTAGCACTTTCTCATAACTGCTTTTAGATGCTGCCAACTGATGTTCTTCAAACAATTTCGTTCCTTCCTGAATTAATTGAGCAATATCTCGCTCCTTGATTGCATTGGCAATAAATACTTTTTTCTCAAAAATCAATGAGTCATATTCAGCCAAAAGTCCACTTGCCGAATCAAGGGGAGGTATTGCTTCTTCTAATTTTCCTATTGCCAACAAGGAATCCGAATAGGACAAACAGAGCATCACTTTTTCCTTTTTTTGCCTCAAGATTTCAAGTTCTTTCAACTTGAGTTCCTCTGCAATACGCAGTTGTTCCTGAATGTGAATCGGGTTGTACAATCTTATGGCGTAATTTGTCAACATGACAGAATCTTTCTCACGGAGTTGAATATACAAATCTGATGAGGGTTGAAAATGAGTTAATTTTTCACCTTCTGTCATTTTTTTGGAGGCATATTTGCGTTTTAATTCATCATAAATCGTTCCAAAGCATTGTTCTTCCGTTTCTAATTCTAAAATATGATTATAATTGGGTATTTCATAAATTTTCAGTAGATAAAAATCAAAACTCATGGTAAATTGCCAGGTAGTTTCATGATACCAAAGCGTATCCTTATCTATAATAACGGGGACATTTTCTTCTTTAGAAACCTGAACCCAATTTGCGGGTGTAAGAATTTCATTCATTAATGAATCATTCTCATGATACAAGGCTATCAGTTCATCGACAGACAAACATCCATTTTTCTCTTGAGCAGAAAGCAAAAAATTACTTGTCGCAAAGAATGCCAAAAAAACAATTTTTGATATAAGATTGCGGATATATGGATTCATATTTTATTTTAAAAAAAGAAACAAAAATACAATATATTTCTTTATCTATTTTTTTAAATAAGAAAACAGAAAAACCGGATTTTCGAAATTACAGGATTAGACAAAAAATTGAGCAATTCTGTTCATTTCGGAAGAAACATTATTTCCCTCATATAAAACTCCATAAACGGCTTCTACGATAGGGATTTTCAAATTATACTTTTTATTGATTTCATGAACACAGCGGCAAGAATAGTAGCCCTCTGCAATCATATTCATTTCAAGTTGAACAATTCTCACCGACAAACCGTGTCCGATCATATTTCCGAAGAGTCGATTACGACTAAAGCGGGAATAAGCGGTAACCAATAAATCTCCGAGATATACAGAATCTGCCAATGATCGTTGATTCGGGTACAACTGACTCACAAAGCTCTTCATTTCCTTAACGCAATTGGCAATATAAGCAGCAATAAAATTATCGCCATAACCCAGTCCACTATATATACCGGCACCAAGGGCATAAATATTTTTCAAAACAATGGCCATTTCCACCCCCATAATATCATTCGAAACCGAAGTTCTCACGTAGCGATTGGTAAACATACGCGCCACAACCTCCGCCAGCTCCAGATTTTCGGAAGCCGAAGTTAAAAAAGTAAACTTTTCCTGGGCAATCTCTTCTGCATGAGAAGGGCCGCTGATAATCGACAAATTTGCAACCGGAATATTGAATTCCGAGCGCAAATAGTCAGTAATAACCTGCATGGTTTCAGGAACAATCCCTTTCACTGCCGTAATAATTTTCTTACGATTGAGTTTACTTTTCTTCAAAGGTGCCAACGTTTGGTGCAAAAAAGCAGAGGGAGATACAATAATCACATAATCTGCCTTCGCCACAGTTCTTCTCAAATCCGTACTAATTTTTACATCTTTAGGATTGATAAAAATAGAGCTCAAATATAAAGGATTATGTCCGTACTTATTAATTCCTTCCACAATTTCCGATTCACGAACCCACCAGTGGATATGTTCTAAATTGGAAGACAATATCTTAACAATAGCCGTGGCCCAGCTTCCCCCACCGATTACCGCAACTCTATATCGTAACCTTGTTTTTTTCTTTCTAATGGGAATAGAGATTTGATCACTCAGATTCATGGCAGTCATACTCATTTTTAATATTAATCTGCAAAATTAAACATTATTTTCATTTAAAAAACAGACTATTAAAAAAAGTTAAAATATTTTTGAAAAAATCCACGTAACGAGTCTTAAAAAAAGAGTAAAATAATAATATTCTTTTCTTTGAATTATGACTATTTTTCTTATTTTTGCAGTCATATTTTAGATTAAATACAAAAAACAAAAGATATGCGTCCCGATTTCAGTAATATTGATTATAAGTCAGCTCCTGAGGGAGAAAAAAAGAATACCAAAGACGAAAAGCGCCCGCACAATGAAGCAGAGTGGCTTACTTCGGAAAAGATTCCGGTAAAACCCGTTTACACCAAGTCAGATTTATCGGGGATGGAACATTTAAATTATGCTGCCGGATTGCCTCCGTTTTTACGGGGACCATATTCGACGATGTATGTAAATAAACCGTGGACTATTCGTCAATATGCCGGATTTTCAACAGCAGAAGAATCCAATGCCTTTTACCGTCGCAATTTGGCTGCCGGTCAAAAAGGTCTTTCCATTGCTTTTGACTTAGCCACGCACAGAGGATATGATTCAGATCATGAAAGGGTTATCGGGGACGTGGGAAAAGCAGGAGTAGCGGTAGATTCTATTCTGGATATGAACATTCTGTTTGATCAGATTCCATTGGATCAAATGTCTGTTTCAATGACCATGAACGGTGCGGTCTTACCAATCTTGGCTTTTTACATTCTTGCGGCTGAAGAGCAAGGCGTTCCCATGAGCAAATTAACCGGGACCATTCAAAATGACATTCTTAAAGAGTTTATGGTTCGGAATACCTATATCTATCCCCCACTGCCTTCAATGAAGATCATTGCAGACATTTTTGAATTTACTGCCCAAAATATGCCTAAGTTCAATTCCATTTCCATTTCCGGATACCACATGCAAGAAGCTGGAGCCACATGCGATATAGAATTGGCTTATACCTTGGCTGACGGGTTAGAGTATTTGCGTGCGGGAATCAATGCGGGGATGCATATTGACGATTTTGCACCTCGACTTTCATTCTTTTGGGCTATTGGGATGAACCATTTCATGGAAATTGCCAAAATGAGAGCTGCCCGAATGTTGTGGGCTAAGATTGTGCGTCAATTTAATCCGAAAAATCCCAAATCATTGGCATTACGAACCCATTCTCAAACATCCGGTTGGTCACTTACGCAACAGGACCCGTACAATAATGTAGCACGTACTTGTATTGAGGCCATGGGGGCGGCTCTTGGACACACACAATCGTTACATACCAATGCATTGGATGAAGCAATTGCCCTTCCGACAGATTTTTCTGCTCGTATTGCACGAAATACCCAAATATATATCCAAGAAGAGACTCAGGTATGCCGATCTGTTGATCCATGGGCAGGTTCTTACTATGTTGAAAGTTTAACTCATCAGATAGCGCAACGTGCATGGGCACATATTCAAGAAATCGAATCACTTGGAGGAATGGCCAAAGCCATTGAAACCGGAATTCCCAAAATGCGTATTGAGGAAGCCGCAGCCCGCAAACAAGCCCGAATCGATTCCGGAATTGAAAAAATCGTTGGAGTCAATGAATATCGTCCTGAAAAAGAGGATCCGATTGAAACACTTGAAGTGGATAACAGTGCTGTTCGCGATGCTCAACTCAAACGACTCGCTCAGTTAAAACAAGAAAGAGATCCCCAAAAGCTTGCTCAGGCATTAGATGCATTGACACGTTGTGCTGAAACCGGTGAAGGGAATTTATTGGCACTATCCTTAGAAGCTGCGAGAGAAAGGGCTTCATTGGGAGAAATTTCAACCGCATTGGAAAAAGTTTACGGCAGATACAAAGCAAAAATAAATTTAATTACAGGCGTGTACAGTTCAGAACAAAATGACAATGCAAGTTTTAAGAAAGCTTGCGTGTTGGCTGATCAATTTGCAACCAAAGAGGGACGCCGTCCAAGAATCATGATTGCCAAGATGGGACAAGACGGGCACGACCGAGGCGCAAAAGTTGTTGCTACCGGCTATGCCGACATTGGTTTTGATGTCGATATGGGGCCTTTATTTCAAACCCCGGAAGAAGCGGCACAACAAGCCGTGGAAAACGATGTTCATGTGTTGGGAGTATCCTCTTTAGCCGCAGGTCATAAAACTTTAGTTCCTCAGGTAATCGAAGAACTCAAAAAACGCGGCAGGGAAGATATTATTGTTATTGTTGGAGGAGTAATCCCACCGCAAGACTATGATTTCTTATACAAAGCAGGTGCTGCTGCAATCTTCGGTCCCGGTTCCAAAATAAGTGATTGTGCTATTCAGGTTTTGAATATCCTGATAGGATAACGATTTGCTTTTCAGCTGACCTTCATCCCTTTTTAATCCCCAAAGACAATTCCCGTTCCTTTGGCTGTTTTAACTAAATAGTTATTTTCGGGATCAACAAGATTCGGTCTTTCTAAAGCTTTTTCCAATGGGACAGAGGAGATATTGTAGCGATGAAATGTAACCATTCTTCCAAAAGCACCTTCTTTAACCAATTCAAAAGCCTTCACTCCAAATTCAGTAGCTAAAATTCTATCATAAGCCGTTGGGATTCCTCCTCTTTGTAAGTGTCCAAGTACCATAACCCGAATATCATGTTCCACGCCGAGTTGCTCTAATTCAAACTTCAACTTATCGCCAACACCTCCTAATTTAATATGATGATCTCCTATTGCGGTAGGATTTTTTCCGGTAATTTTTCCATCTAAAGAAGTTGCACCTTCTGCGATGACAATATTACAAAAGCCTTCATTATGATTGTAGCGAGTATTAATCTTTTCCAAAATTTTAGCAGGATCATAATTAATTTCGGGGATAATACACACTTCCGCTCCACCGGCAAGGGCAGTATGCAGTGCAATCCAGCCGGCATCTCGCCCCATCACTTCCAGAATAAAAATCCGATTATGACTTTCAGCAGTCGTTACCAATTTATCAAGTGCCTCAGTTGCAATTTGAACTGCAGTTTGAAAGCCGAAAGTAACGTCCGTACAGGATAAATCATTATCAATTGTTTTGGGAACCCCTACCACAGGAATCCCCATTTGACATAAAGCCAATGAAATCCGCTGAGAACCATCTCCGCCAATATTAATTACAGCATCAAATCCCATATTTTCGAATCTCTTTTTCATCAATTCCGAACGATCTTCCATTATCCAACTTCCATCGCTCTGTTGCACGGGATAATGAAATGGGCCACCTTTATTGGTAGTTTTAATAATCGTTCCCCCTTTCACATGAATCCCGGAAACAACTGCAGGGGTAAGCTCCACAATTTCGACCTCATCTTTTAAAATCCCATTAAAAGACTCAATACATCCGTAAATCTCCCATCCTTCTTCTTGATATGCTCTTTTTACAATACCCCGAATCACAGCATTAAGTCCCGGACAATCTCCTCCGCCTGTGGCAACTAATATTTTCTTTTTCATACTACAATAATTTTCTTCAAACAAACAAATACTTTAATCCTTTATAATGAAAGTATTATAAAAATTAAAAAGGTGAAACAAAGTTTTTAAACAATAACCCCTGCCTGTCTTTAGCAGATACAATCGGATTTTCGGTCTGCCAATGAATATTTAAATCCGGATCATCAAAACTTAAAGTTCCTTCAGAATCTTTATGATAATAATTAGAACATTTATATGACAAAACCGTATTATCTTCCAATGCAGCAAATCCATGTGCAAAACCTTCCGGGATAAAAAGTTGCAGATGATTATCCGAAGACAATACCAAAAAATAATGTTTGCCAAACGTAGGACTTGATTTACGCAAATCCACGGCTACATCCATTGCAGCGCCTTGAACTACACGAACTAATTTTGCTTGAGCAAACGGTGGTTTTTGAAAATGCAACCCTCTGACAACTCCCTTTTTAGACACAGACTGATTATCTTGAACAAATTTCAAGTTGATACCCGTTAATGCGAACTTGTCTTCATGATAGACTTCATAAAAGTCCCCTCTTTCGTCTTTAAAAATAATAGGTTTTATGATTAATAAATCTTGCAAAGGAGTTTTAATAATTTCCATGGTTTTGTTTTACTTTAGTTCTAAAATGAGTGCAAAAATACAAAAATATAATATAGTAAAAAGGGCTTAAATCAGAAAAGAAAAGTGATTATTAATTCTAACATCTGCTTGTTAATAATCTTTTATGTTTTTTTCAAAATAAAAATAGAAAATCCTTTAAATTTGTAGATTACTATATATTTTTTTTACAGTATAATGTAATTCTAATGAAAATCACAAATCATCGATCAACCAATACTATAAAGAATTATTCTTCGACAAGCAGTTCATCGGGACAGAAGAGTAGGAAGAAAGTGACCCACCACAAAGCCACGAAAAAGAGCTCAAAAAAGAGAGCAAATGTCGGTTCTAATTTTGTTCATTTTATGCGTGATGAAAAAATGATCAAAATCTACGGAGTCATTCTCGTTGCTTTTGCATTACTATTGTTCACCTCTCTTCTCTCATACATTTTTACGCATGCCGCAGATGATTTTCATGTTCACTCTTCATCAGCTGAACCTCCGAAAAATATTGCACGCACCGTAGGAGCACATTTAGCCTATTTTTTCACTAATTATACATACGGTATTGCCGCATTAGGATTTGTTTTTCTCTTCTTTATTTACGGATTGAAACTTATCGGAATCGAATTCGGTAGTAAAGAAAAAAAATTATCTTTATTCAAAGTAACCATTTCCACACTCCTTACGATGTCATGGATTTCTTTGATATTAGGATTTATTGTCATTGATTCTACGACAGAATTTATTGCAGGAAATTTCGGAATTTTTTCTTCCAAGTATTTATTGGAACATACGGGTAAATTTGTCACTTTTCTTATTGTAACCGTCCTATTTTTCACCATTTTAATTTTATGTTACAAGTTTTCCGTCAAAAATATCTTTCTGTTTATTGGTTATCTGTTTCAAAAATTATTTTCAGGGATAAAACAATTGTTTATGTCGCGAAAAGCGAAAATACAAACTTCCAAAATAGCCAAGAACAGATCAAAAGAGGAAACTTCTATTTCTTCCGGAAGACAAGAATTGCCCGGATTGTATTTAGAAGAACGCAATGGGCTTAATTCCGGAATGGATGGACAACGCATTGATTTCGAGACTAATCTATCGAATTCCTCTTCTTATAATTATGAAGAAGACGAAGAAGGAATCAATCAAGATAATGAAATTTCCCAAACTAAAAATGCTGATTTTGAAATTATTAATCCGGCGAGCACTTTCAATTTATCTGAAATAGAAGACGAAGATGAAGATAGTGAATTAGAAATTGATTCTACTTCCGATGATACGGTTACTCATGTTTCCTTGGAGCCTTACGAACCAAGAAAAGACCTTTCTTTATATCACTTCCCGACCCCTGAATTGTTGAAAGATTATACCAATGTTGAAATTGATGAAGAAACAAAGCGAAAAGAGCTGACCGAAAATAAAGATCGAATAGAGAGCACTCTCAAAAGTTTCAAGATTGATATCACAAAAATTTCAGCTATTATCGGGCCAACAGTTACGTTGTATGAAATTGTTCCGGCAGAAGGTATTCGTATCAGCAAAATTAAAAATTTAGAAAACGACATTGCCCTTAATTTAGCTGCACTCGGAATCAGAATCATTGCTCCGATTCCGGGAAAAGGAACCATTGGGATTGAAGTTCCCAACAAGAATCCGAATATTGTGTCGATGAAAGAGATTATCACTTCCGATAAATTCCAAAACAACAAATATGAGTTACCCATCGGGTTGGGAAAAACCATCAGCAATGAACCATTTGTGGTTGACTTAGCTAAAATGCCTCACTTACTTATGGCCGGAGCCACAGGGCAAGGAAAATCGGTTGGTCTCAACGCAATCATCACCTCCTTATTATACAAAAAGCACCCTTCAGAAATGAAGATGGTTTTGATTGACCCTAAAAAAGTAGAATTTCCACTTTATTCTACAATTGAAAAACACTATTTAGCCAAATTGCCGGACGAGGAAGAACCTATTATTACCGATACTAAAAAGGTTATTAGAACTTTGAACTCATTATGTATCGAGATGGATAATCGATATGAATTACTCAAAATCGCAAAAGTAAGAAATATTAAAGAGTATAATGCCAAATTTTGTAGACGGGAATTATCTCCTACCAACGGACATCGCTATTTACCTTACATTGTGTTAATTATTGATGAGTTTGGAGATTTAATCATGACCGCGGGACGTGAAGTAGAACATCCGTTGGCGAGATTGGCACAATTAGCGAGGGCTATCGGTATTCATCTTATCATTGCTACCCAACGTCCCTCCGTAAAAATTATCAGTGGAAACATTAAAGCCAATTTCCCTGCTCGTGTGGCATTCAGAGTATCATCCCGTATTGACTCTCAGACGATTTTAGATGCTACCGGAGCAGATCAACTGATTGGGAAAGGGGACATGCTGCTTTCAACCGGCAGCGATCTTCTTCGCCTCCAATGTGCTTTTGTAGACACCCCCGAAGTAGAAAGTATATCCAACTATATCGCAGAACAACAATCATATCCCGAAGCCTATTTATTGCCTGAATATGCAGACAAAGAAGATGATTTTGAAAATGACGACAGAACATCAACCGACAAAATAGACGCTTGCTTTATGGATGCCGCTACGCTCATTGTTCAAAGTCAACAAGGCTCTACCTCTCTCATTCAAAGAAGAATGAATCTGGGGTATAATAGAGCCGGAAGGATTATGGATCAATTGGAAGAATTTGATATTGTAGGTCCTTCCAACGGGAGCAAGGCCCGTGATGTAAAAGTACAAACGCTTGAAGAACTCCGTGTGATTTTTGATAAAATGGGACTTCTATAATTTTCTCAATTCCTCTTTTTAATTTTGTACCTTTGCATCTTGATTAAATAGAAATGGTGTGAAAATACTAACAGATAAAGCAACGCGTGCAAGCTACGCAACAGATGCTTCTATATATAGAGAATATCCCTACGGAGTGGCATTTCCGGAAAGTGAAAAGGAGATAATTTTTTTACTGCATTATGCCAAACAACATCAATTAACTTTAATTCCCCGTGCCGGCGGAACTTCGTTAGCCGGTCAAGTAGTAGGAAACGGAATTATTGTCGATATTTCTCGTCATTTCAGAAAAATAATTGAAATCAATGAAGAACAACAATATGCCATTGTACAACCGGGTGTGGTTCGTGATGATTTGAATCTGTTCCTTAAAGAAAAAAATCTATTTTTTGCCCCGGAAACTGCTACTTCCAATCGTTGTTGTATCGGAGGAATGTTCGGAAATAACTCTTGCGGTGCTAATTCACTGAAATACGGAAGTACAAGACAACATATCAAAGCAGTTAAGGCCATTTTGAGTGATGGCTCAAAAGTTGAATTCAAGGAGCTTTCTCCGAATGAATTTGAAGATAAATGTAAACTTTCCTCTTTAGAGGGAACCATCTATAGAAATATAAAACAATTACTTTCTCCGACATCTATTCGCACCCAAATTGAGGAGGAATTTCCACATCCGTCTATTCATAGAAGAAGTATGGGTTACGCCATTGATGAACTATTGCTGATGCAACCTTTCACGCCGGATGGTCCTCCATTAAATTTGAGTACACTTTTAACCGGTTCCGAAGGAACTTTAGCATTTATTACAGAACTAACCATTCATTTATCTCCCCTACCCCCGAAGCACAAAGCTTTACTATGTGTTCAAACAAACAGCATTCAGGAGGCATTAGAAGGAAATCTTCGGGCGCTGAATTTTAGTCCGTCTGCGGTTGAATTGATTGATCATACCATATTAGAACTCTCTTCGCTGAATATTACTCAAAGTAAAAATCGTTTTTTTCTTCAAGGAACTCCAGAAGCATTACTTGTTATTGAATTTACCGAAAATAATTTGGAACAGCTTCATCAAAAAATCGATGATTTAAAAAATCTACTGCAATCTCATCAAATTGGGCATCATTATTCGGTTGTCACAGGAAAGGAAATTTCGCAAGTCTGGGCTTTGCGAAAGGCCGGTTTAGGAATCATTTCCAATATGAAGGGAGATGCGAAACCAATGACTGTTGTCGAAGACATTGCCATTTTACCCGAAGATTATCCTAATTTTTATAAGGAATTCAAAGCCCTTTTAAATCAATATAATCTTCAATGTGTTTTTTATGCGCATATCGCAACCGGCGAGTTACACAATAAACCTATTTTTAATTTAAAAAATAAAAATGAAGTTCTTCGATTCAGAGAATTTGCGTTCGAAACTGCTAAATTAGTTAAAAAATATCGTGGATCGCTCAGTGGAGAACATGGAGACGGCAGATTACGCGGAGAATTTCTCTCTTATATGTTGGGAGAAGAAAATTATGCATTACTCAAAAAAATAAAATATCTTTTTGATCCGAATCTTCTTTTCAATAAGGGGAAAATTATTGATTCCCCTCCGATGAATTCCCATTTACGTCATGCAAGTTTGCCTTCTGCACAAGTGGAGACGGAAATAAAGACCATGTTTGATTTTTCAGATACGGAAGGGCTATTGCGCAGTATTGAAAAATGCAGCGGCTCTGCAGATTGCAGAAAATCTCACCTACAGGGAGGAACGATGTGTCCTTCCTATATGGGCACGCTTGACGAACAAAACAGCACCCGAAGTCGTGCCAACATCCTCAGAGAATTTATCAATAGTAATAACAAAAAAAATCCTTTCGACCATCATGAAATATTAATGGCATTAGATAATTGTCTTGCATGCAAAGCTTGTAAGTCCGAATGTCCGTCGAACGTAGATATGACCAAACTTCGCGCCGAATTTCTCTACCATTATTATCAACAACACCATCAGCCATTCAGGAATATTCTGATTGCCTACTACCCTATTCTGAATCAGATGGCAATGCCCTTTCATAAAATTTACAATTATTTCATTAGCAATAAAATATCATCCGTAGTTTTCAAAAAAATTATTGGATTTTCTACTTTTCGTTCCATTCCAACCCTTTATACATATACTTTACGTCATTGGTATCAAAAGCAACTTTATAAGATTGAAAAGCCAATAAAAAGTGTGTATCTGTTTGTAGATGAATTTACAAACACACAAGATGTTCAGGTAGGAATATCGAGCATTAAATTACTACAATCGCTCCACTACGAAGTCCGGATTATCAAGCATCCTTCTTCGGGAAGAACTTTTCTTTCCAAAGGATTTTTAAAACAAGCACGACGAAAAGCCGAAGAGAATATATCTATTTTCAGTTCTATTATTAAAGAAAACACCCCACTTATCGGAATTGAGCCTTCTGCAATATTATCATTTAGAGATGAATACCCTGAATTGGTCAGATCTTCTTATAAAAAAGAGGCCATAAAATTAGCTCAAAACACCTACCTCATTGATGAATTTATAGCCGATGAATTTTCAAAAGGACACATTTCATCGGAAAAATTCACGGATGAACCTAAAACCATTTTATTTCATTCACATTGCTATCAAAAAGTTCTTTCTGATGTAAGTAAAAGTATTTATATGATGGAAATACCACAAAACTATCACGTCAAAGTTATCGAATCGGGGTGTTGCGGTATGGCCGGAGCATTTGGATATGAAAAAGAGCACTATGATCTATCCATGAAGATTGGAGCATTGAATCTCTTCCCCGCCATTCAAAATAAAGAAAAAGGAGAAATAGTTACTGCAACAGGAACAAGTTGCAGACATCAAATCAAGGACGGAACCGGAGAGATTGCTTTCCACCCGATAGAAATACTATATCAAGCGTTGCAAACAGATTCCTTGTCCTGATTTTTTGGGAT
>JAKIZI010000041.1 GCA_022708105.1 Bacteroidota bacterium | reverse complement strand
CTTCATAAGTAAGAGTTCCCGGATTCAAGGAACTCCCCCCTGTCCAAATTCTTAAGGTATAAGTACAAGCGGTTGTAATAGGAATAAACGAAACTTTGGTAAGGTATTTCCCATTATGTGAAGAAAGTTCTGTGGATGTATAACGGTGAGCTACCTGAAAAGTTATCGGGTAAGTTGCCCCAATCCCTCTACGAAAAGTATTGGAGTAAGTTATTGTATCTTGGTGAACTCCGGAAGATGAAAATAACAAATCGGCACTATTAGGACCGATATTATCAACACGAACATTGGTTGGGGGAGCGCAAATTTCAACCGGCACATTACTTAAAACATCCGGCGTGATATTTTCAGCACCAACATTCATCGGGGGATTGTCAATCTCATCCGAAACATAGATTAAAGTATCCGAAGGAGTTTGTCCTATTCCCGTAGCATAAAAAAAGGAAAAAAGTAAAAAAACTCCTACAATTTGTAAATTCCGCTTCATAATTTTTTAATTTTATATATGATTAATTTTATTAGATTTCAAAAAATACAATAAATCAACAACTTATAAAATAACAACGCTCATTGCAATTTTAAGGTGCAAATATATATAAAATTATTGTAATTCGGTGAAATCAAATAGATAATCTGCATTATATTGTTCCTAAAATATAGTAACCAAGATTTTATTGACTTTTGATAATATTTATCTATTTTTGCATCGTGAAGAAGAAAATGAAAATTCTTTGATTTTTAGTAAACTTTAGAATAGTTATTTTACACTATTTATTCATGAAAAAATCTACTTTAATCGGCTTAATGTTTATTTTTATAATGACTGCAGCAGCACAGTCAAATTGGGTAAGATTATGGAAAGATATTCCCGGCATGAAACACGAGCGCAGCAGGTTGTACATCAGGGAAGCTGCAGATTCCATTCGAAATGGGGCAGCAGTCATCATTTGTCCGGGAGGAAGTTATCATCATTTAGGAATGCCTCATGAAGGTTTTAAGACGGCCGAATGGTTTAACAGCATCGGGGTTACTGCATTTGTATTGCGGTATCGTGTAAGCGGACAAGGCTATCCGCCATGATTGAGGATTTGCAGCAAGCCGTCCACTATGTTCGCACCCATTGGAAAGAATATGCTTTGGACACAAATAAAATCGGGGTCATCGGTTTTTCTGCAGGCGGACATTTATCACTTATGGGAGGCGCATTTGCCAATGAGAATTTTTTGGCACACACCAATGTAATCTCATCGGTCAGTTTACGCCCTGACTTTGTCATATCAATCTATCCGGTTGTTTCGATGCAGGACAGCCTTGCCCATCGTCGCTCACGAAAAAGTTTGTTGACGAACAATTACACGATTGAAGAACGTGATAAACTCTCCATGGAATTACAAATTCCCGACAATATGCCTCCGGTATTTTTATTGGCCTCAAAAGATGATGATGTGGTAAATTGTCAAAACAGTGTTGTATTGTCTCAGGCTTTAAAAAGACAAAAAATCAAAAGTACATTTTTACTTTACGATACCGGTGGGCATGGATACGGCATGAAAGAGACCGATTTCAGCAAAAAAACAAAATGGCCGGAATTACTACATAAATGGCTAAAAGAGATAGGAATTTTATAAAATACAGCTTATGTTTCATCCGAAAATTGAATATCAGACACCTGAAGAGATTAAGACATTTCAAGAGCAAGAAATGCGAAAAATGTTGACCTATATTCAACAAAACTCGCCTTTTTATCAGCGACTGTTCCGAGAGCACAACATCAATCCTGCCCAAATACAAACTTTGGAAGATTTACAACAAATTCCTTTCACAAGTAAGGAAGATTTGCAACAATACAACGAAGATTTTTATTGTGTGGACAAATCCAAATTCGTTGATTACATCACAACTTCAGGAACTTTGGCAGACCCGACCACCTTTGCAATGACCGATCATGATTTAGAGCGATTGGCATACAATGAAGCAATCTCCTTCACTTGCGCCGGAGGATATCCCGGAGAAATATATCAACTGATGACCACAATTGACAAGCGGTTTATGGCGGGATTGGCCTATTTTTTAGGTATTCGCAAAATGGGAGGAAGTGTCATTCGAGTAGGAAACGGAATCCCCGAATTGCAATGGGACACCATTCAACGAATCAAGCCTAATGCCATCATCTGCGTACCTTCGTTTATCTTAAAAATAATCAAATATGCAGAAGAACACGGCATTGACTATCGTCAATCCAGCATTAAAAAGGCGGTATGCATCGGAGAAAACCTAAGAGAACCCGATTTTTCACTCAATTTATTGGGTAAAAAAATCAAAGAAAAGTGGGATATTGAACTCTTCTCAACTTATGCTTCGACAGAAATGAGCACTACCTTTTGCGAATGTGAAGCCGGAAAGGGCGGACATCATCATCCGGAACTGATTATCTGTGAGCTCCTTGACGATGAAAATCTACCGGCGAAAAAAAACGAATTCGGAGAATTGACCATCACTACATTGGGCGTAGAAGGAATGCCTTTATTACGTTTTAAAACCGGAGACATTTGTCAATTTCATCATGAACCATGCAGTTGCGGCAGAACAACCATGCGCATCAGTCCTATCATCGGTCGAAAAAATCAAATGATTAAATTCAAGGGAACAACGCTTTATCCATCGTCTATTTTTGATGTTTTGGACAATGTAGATTATATTGAAAATTATATAGTGGAAGTCTCCTCCAATGAAATCGGCACAGATCAGGTACTTGTACATGTAGGGGCTGCTTCCCGGAGCCGAGAATTAATGAAAGACCTTCAGGATAGATTCAGAGCAAAATTAAGAGTTGCTCCGGATATTCAGTTTAAAGAAATTGATGAGATAAAAAGAATCCAATTCCCTGAAGAGAAAAGAAAGCCTATCAAATTCATCGACAAGCGTTCGTAGTCTTTTTTATTCAAAATCAGGATATAATAAATACTGCTTACGGACTTTTTTAAATTTGTCCAGCTCCGATTTCCAGGACAAAACAATTTCCTGCTCCGTCGCTCCTATCATAATCATTTCACGAACAATAGAATTTCCCATCAATTTATCAAAGAAATCGGGACGATTAAAAAACTTATTTTTATCTAAAAAATGAGCATAAGCCTGAATCAGATATACTAACGTAAAGTCATTTTGAATGGACTTCATATTTATCACAGCACTATCGGTCAGGTTAACTCCACGACAAGTTTCGCCTTTATTCGGAGGATTTTCGGATACTCCTTTAATGGGTTCTGGTGTAAAGTAGAAATCACCCAATTGCAAGTCGGGAGCGCCAAAAACCTGAAAAGGCATAGCGGTTCCGCGCCCGATGCTTATCGCCGTTCCTTCAAAGAGACAGAGTGAGGGATAAAGATTGATGGCTTCGTCGGTACGTAAATTGGGAGACGGTGCCACAGGCAGAGAATAACGCATAAGGTGTGTATAACACTCCATCGGGACCCAACTCAACTGACAATGAACTCCATTTTTCAACCAACCTTCGTCGTTAATCATTCTACCATATTCCGCCATCGTCATTCCATGAACAATCGGAACCTGATGCATCCCGACAAAGGAGGCATATTGTGTATCAAGCACCGGACCTGCCACATAATAACCATTGGGATTGGGACGGTCTAAAATGAGAACCTCAACTTCACATTCTGCAGCCGCTTCCATGACATAATGTAACGTAGAAATATAAGTGTAAAAACGACAACCTACATCTTGAATATCAAAAACAATGATATCTACGCCTTCCAATTGAGCCGGGGTTGGTTTTTTATTCTTCCCGTAAAGCGATACTATCGGAAGGCCTGTTTTGGAATCCAACGAAGAAGAAATGAGCGCTCCGGCTTCCGCTTCTCCTCTAAATCCGTGTTCAGGACAAAAGATTTTAACCAACTGAACGTCCAGTTTCCATAACGTATCCACCAAATGTGTTTTTCCAATCAAAGAGGTTTGATTGCCACAGAAGGCCACTTTTTTATTTTTTAGAATGGGTAAATATATTTCCGTTCTCTCCGCTCCCACCCTGATTTGGGCATGACAAAACAGCACAGAAAATAACAGCAAAAAACTTAAAATAACTTTTACAAAGCGTTTTTTTATCATACAATAAATAGTACTATTTCTCTTTGCAATAGAGCCGGGAGAGAAAATTAGTTAATTTTATTTACTTTGCTTTTGTATTACGTTTCTTTTTCCCTGTAGGAGATGAAGAAGAGATAATATTCACACAATCCTGATACGTTAAGTTTTCTGGAAGATATCCTTTCGGTATTTTATAATTATCCTTACCACTAACGATATAAGCGCCATAGCGACCATTCATCACTTTGATATCGCTATTTTCAGAGAACGCGCGGAGCACATTTCGTTCTTTCCCGTTTTCCACAATATCAATAGCTTCTTGCAAAGTCAATTCATTATATTGCACCCCTTTGCCGAGGGTAACATTTTTGCCGTCATATTTGAGATAAGGACCGTATTTCCCCACCATCAAGGCCAACTCTTTCTCCTTATAAAGCCCAAGTACACGAGGTTCCCGTTCTTTATCCTGACGTTTTTTCTCTTCCATTAAATCAAGACACTTTTCGTATGAAATTTCGAGCGGATCTTCTGTTTTAGGAATAGATATAAAAGAATTTTTGTATTTCAGGTATGGGCCGAACCGACCAATGCCGATTACTAAATCTTCCCCTTCATAGGCACCTACTACGCGGGGCAATTTAAATAAATCAAGGGCTTCATCAAGCGTTATATTTTCAATCGATTGAGATTTCTTCAAACGGGCATAACGAGGTTTCTCATTTTCATAATTTTCCCCGATTTGCACCATTGGGCCGTATTTACCAAGTTTGGCATACACATTCTCGCCGGTTTTGGGATCAACCCCAATCAAGCGTTCTCCACTTGCCTTGGATGAAAATGCAAGTGCCTTTTCCACAGCAGGATGGAATCCTTTATAGAAATTCTGAATCATCTGTTGCCATTCCATTTCTCCCTCTGACACATCATCAAAGGATTTTTCTACTTTAGCAGTAAAATGATAATCCATAATGGAATCAAAATTTTCTTGGAGATACTCATTTACCACAATACCAATGTCTGTGGGAAATAATTTATCTTTTTCATTTCCGAACTTCTCTTTTTTCACTTCCTCCTTAATATTGTTATTCTTCAGAGTCAATTGCACAAAAGATCTTTCATTCCCCGGACGGGATTCTTTAATCACATATTCTCTTTTTAGAATAGTAGATATGGTTGGAGCATAAGTAGAAGGTCTTCCGATTCCCAATTCTTCCATCTTTTTCACCAATGCTGCTTCAGAGTAGCGATTTGGGGGTTGGGCATACCTTTGTATTGAACGAATTTCGATGGGAGAAAGTTTTTCCCCGGAAGTAAGAGGAGGCAATAGTCCTTTAATTTCTTCATCTTCTTCATCTTTCGATTCAATATATACTTTTAAAAAGCCTTGAAATAAAATCACTTCTCCAACGGCTACAAATTTTTCTTTCCGATTATCAACCGCAATACTGATGGTTGTTTTTTCTGTTTTGGCATCACTCATTTGGGAGGCAATGGTTCTTTTCCATATTAACTCATAAAGGCGTTTTGCAAAAGTATCTCCCGGTACGGTATGATTATTCATAAAAGTAGGACGAATCGCCTCATGAGCTTCTTGAGCTCCTTTCACTTTAGTCGTATATTTACGCACTTTGGAATACTCTGCCCCATAAAGAGTTGTAATTTCCTCTTTGGCTGTATTGATGGCCAACGAAGATAAATTAAGCGAGTCGGTTCTCATATAAGTAATATAACCGGCTTCATATAACTGTTGGGCAATAACCATGGTTTTGGTAACAGAAAATCCTAATTTTCTAGCTGCTTCCTGTTGCAAGGTGGACGTTGTAAAGGGTGGTGCAGGAGATTTTTTTCCGGGATTTTTCTCCACAGCTTCTATAATAAAATTACTCTGTTTACATGCTTCCAAAAAAGCATACGCTTCTTCCTTCGATTTAAAACGATGATTCAATTCCGCTTCCAATTCAACTTTATCTTCGCCGGGTGCAGAAAACCGAGCCATCACCCGATATGCAGACGTGGTTTCAAAATTGTTTATTTCCCGTTCCCGTTCCACAATTAACTTAACTGCCACTGATTGCACTCTACCGGCAGATAAAGATGGTTTTACTTTTCGCCACAATACCGGAGAAAGTTCAAAACCCACCAAGCGATCCAACACCCGTCGGGCTTGTTGGGCATTCACTAAATTTATATTTACCTTTCGAGCCGCCTGAAGTGCATTCTCAATCGCAGATTTCGTAATTTCATGAAAAACAATTCTTTTGATTTTCTCTTCGGGAATTTTGGCAGCTTCAATTAAATGCCACGAAATGGCTTCTCCCTCACGGTCATCATCGGTTGCCAACCAAATCGTATCCGATTGTTCTACCATTTTTTTTATATCTGAAATCAAAGACTTCTTATCCGGAAGAATTTCATATTTTGGAATAAATCCTTTGGCAATGTCAATTCCTAAATCTTTAGAAGGTAAATCTCTTACGTGCCCTTTACTGGAGATCACTGTAAACTCCTTTCCTATAAACTTTTGTATAGTTTTTGCTTTGGCAGGAGATTCCACAATGATCAAATCTTTATTCGTCATCTTATATCCATTTTTAGTGTTCTGATTTTTTTTGCAAAAGTAATAAAAAAAAATAACTACATAATATTGTAAGAGAATGAACCATTTTATCATAAAAAATTGGTTCGGATATCATTTTTTTTATTATCTTTGCTCAACATTTTAATAAAATTACTACACTGATTATGAGCGAATTAGAAAACAAACAAGTTGAAAATGCAGCGTACACTGCTGAAAACATACAAGTATTAGAAGGTCTTGAAGCGGTTAGAAAACGCCCTGCTATGTATATTGGAGATATCGGAGAGCGGGGATTACATCATTTAGTTTATGAAGTTGTTGATAATTCGATAGATGAAGCATTAGCCGGCTACTGCGATCGGATTGATATTATTATTTATCCTGATAATTCAATCTCGGTAATGGATAATGGTCGAGGCATTCCCATTGATATGCATGAAAAGGAACAACGTTCTGCTTTAGAGGTCGTTTTGACGGTCTTACATGCAGGAGGTAAGTTTAATAAAGACTCTTATAAAGTTTCCGGAGGTCTTCACGGAGTCGGTGTATCTTGTGTGAACGCTCTTTCTCAACATCTGACAGCCGAAGTATTTAAAGACGGAAAACATTATATGCAGGAATTTGAATGCGGGCATCCGTTATATTCGGTAAAAGAGATCGGTGCTACAGATTTACAGGGGACCAAAATTACCTTTACTCCAGACAATACCATTTTTCATTCTATTGTTTATCAATATGATATTTTAGCTACTCGTATCAAAGAGTTAGCTTTTCTTAATAAAAATATTACTTTAACAATTACCGATTTAAGAAATACGGATGAAAATGGTCAACCAGTGTCGGACATTTTTCATTCTGAAGAAGGACTAAAGGATTTTATCAAATATCTCGACGGAGGAAGAGAGAAAATTATGGGAACCCCCATCTATATGGAGGGTGAAAAGTCCAACGTGCCAGTTGAAATTGTAATGCAGTACAACACCTCCTTTTCGGAAAATATACACTCGTACGTTAACAACATTAATACAATTGAAGGGGGAACTCACTTAACGGGATTTCGCAGAGCATTAACTAATACGCTGAAACGATATGCTACCAACAGCAAAATGTTGGAAAAATTAGAAAAACAAAAAATTGAAATATCAGGTGATGACTTTCGCGAAGGACTCACAGCAATTATTTCGGTAAAAGTGCAAGAGCCTCAGTTTGAAGGACAAACCAAAACCAAATTGGGAAATAGTGAAGTGGAAGGAATTGTAAGTCAGTTGGTAAGTGAAATGCTCACTTTTTACCTTGAAGAGAATCCCAAAGATGCGAAAGAGATTGTCAATAAAGTCATTTTAGCTGCTACAGCAAGACATGCTGCAAGAAAAGCGCGTGAATTGGTTCAAAGAAAAGGGGCCTTCAGCGGAGGTGGACTACCCGGAAAACTTTCAGATTGCTCCTCCAAAAAACCGGAAGATTGTGAACTTTACCTGGTCGAAGGAGATTCCGCAGGCGGAACGGCCAAACAAGGAAGAGACAGCCGTTTTCAAGCAATTCTTCCTCTTAGAGGAAAAATTCTGAACGTTGAAAAAGCAATGCAACATCGGGTGTTAGAAAGCGAAGAAATTAAAAATATTTATACCGCATTGGGTGTAACTATCGGTACTGAAGAAGACAGCAAAGCTCTTAATATTGAAAAATTACGCTACTACAAAGTAATTATCATGACCGATGCCGATGTGGACGGAAGCCACATTGCCACTCTAATTCTGACTTTCTTCTTCCGCCACATGAAAGAACTCATTGAAGAAGGACATGTATATATTGCCACTCCTCCGCTTTACTTAATCAAAAAAGGGAAAGAGGAACGTTATGCATGGACAGATGAACAACGTCAGCAAATTGTCCTTGAATTGACCAATAACGGAGCCAACGAATCCGGACTTCACGTACAACGCTATAAAGGGTTGGGAGAAATGAACGACGAACAGCTATGGTCAACCACCATGGATCCTGCCCACAGAACATTGCGTCAGGTAACCATCGACAATGCTACGGAAGCTGACCGCGTGTTTTCAATGTTGATGGGAGATGAAGTTCCCCCACGTCGTGAATTTATTGAGAAAAATGCCAAATATGCAAATATTGACATCTAATCATTCTTCCATTTATTCTTTGCTTTTTTATTTTTCTTTTTCTAAGCATTAATCTGAAGGCTTACAGAGTTATCTTAGGACAGATTATCTAAAATTACTAGTCATTTATGTAATAACTAGTATTACAGCGATAGTTTGATTAGGGAGTTTTCTTTTTGAAAAACAAAACGATCACCGTCCCTTCCGAAGCAAAGAAATTCTTTCAACCGTCCGCTCCCGCGACTTCGCCATTCGTTCCAACTGAGCAGCCGTAAAGTTGCTTATGAGCGAATCCTGCCCCATAATATAATCCAACGGAACTACTTCATACACATTTCTGCCTTCCCGCTGATACTTATTTACCCAAGTTGGATAAAAAGAGGCATTGGCAATGGAAATCGGAGTTCCTGCTGTTTTTTGCAACGTTACTTCCACATATAGACCGTCCTCCGTATTATAGTTTTCGAGCGTCTCATACCGCTGATTGCTGATGAAATTCCCGGCGGAATAGACCACCAAAGTGGTATGATGATGCACAGAATCAAAGAGATAATCCACCGGTTGCACCACGTGGGGATGACTTCCAAACACAATATCCACCCCGATTTTATTCAGACTGTCGGCCAGCGCCAACTGATAAGCCGAAGGCGTTATTCTGTATTCATCGCCCCAATGGATAATGAACACCACAACGTCAGCCCCTTCTTGGAGCATATTTTTATACTCTCTTCTCATTTCAGCCGTCGTCTCGCCAAGATTTGCCGGATTAAACGAGTTGATTCGGGCGGCATCCTCTTTCTTAATTCGCAACCCGTTAATGGTAACCGTATCGCCGTAACGTCCCGATTCATAAGTATAGGCAATCACCCCAACATGAACGCCCTTGACAGGATAAATCAGATATCGTTTTTCTGCTGTAGAGGAGCGGGAGCCGGTAAAGAGCAGTTGATTCTCCTTCAGTACTTGCATGGTTCGCAGCAATCCGTGCGTACTGCGGTCGTACATGTGGTTATTGGCCGTACTCAAAATATCAAAACCTGCACTTTTCAGCGCTTCGGCCAGTGCGTCAGGCGTATTAAACATCGGATAAGCACTATATCCTTTTTCTTTCCCCGAAAAGGTCGTTTCAAGATTTCCGATCATCAGATCATTTGCTTGAAACATTGCAGAAAGCCAAACATAATTGTTATGAAAATCATACGTCGAATCATCTCGTTTTTGTGCATTTAATTGTGTCAAATGAGCCATAATATCACCCACGAAGCCAATGCGGATGCGCACAGTATCGTCCTCCGGAGAGGCAGTTTGCTCATTTGTCGCGGCAAAATGACAAATTGCAGGTTTTGTATAAGAGATCGACGCAAACAGAATGGAAAGCAGCAACAATCCTAACACGGAAAGAACAAGAGTCCCGACTTTTTTAATTTTGAAAATGGCCATATTTCAAGAGGTATCAATAACTAATGAGATGCAAAAATACAAAATAGTTCCACACCTACTCTTCATCTGATTCATAAATAGAATTATTTAAATAAGTAGCAATAAGCAAAGAATAAAAAGCAAAAATACCATATTATTGTACTTTTTTCGTATCTTTGCCGGCAATTTCCAAAAATTGCCATGGAAGATAAAATATTACTCATAAAGCTCATACAACAAGGTTTAGCCATCGAAACAATTCATTTCGGGTTCCCGATTCATCAGAATTTTTGTATCGAAAGCAGTTCCGGCATCAATTGGCGGCCGGAAGTATTGTCTTAACTGTTAATTATCGAATTTTCGAAATTAATTAATCAAAAATAACATCAACTTATCTCATTTATCAACATCAAAAAAAGAAATATGAAAAAAGAAACATCACAATTATTGAAAGAAGTCGGTCTGAATACACTCCTATCAATAGCTATTTTTGCAGTAGTTTTGCTATTTTTATTTTTAATCGGTCAGGAGGAAAATATAAAAAATATTGCGATTGCAAGCGGATTAATCGGAAGTGCATACGTGCTTATCATTCGGAATCCGAATAACTATTTCGGATTTGTGCTGGGGATTATTTCTTCCATTCTTTTAGGGATTCAGTTTTATCAGGTACAAAGTCCTGACCTTCCGTTTCTCTACTTTTTCGTATTCATTCCTTGTCAGTTTATCACATTATACACATGGATTCACGGTAACCGGAATAAGGAGAATGCGGCCCCATTTAATCCGTCATTTTTGTCATTAGTTCCCTTTTTATTGGTTACCGGACTATTTTTCGTGCTTTTTTTCGCAGATTTGTTGATTGTACGATTGGTTTTTCATGACACGCAAACCTTAGCCATTCAGGTGATGAGTGCATTGGTAGTTGCCTCAAGTATATTGGCGAATTTCCTCATCATCAAAAAGAAAACGGACACTTGGTATTATTGGGTAATATTCAGCATTTCCGGAGTTATTTTAAACATTCTGTATCAAGATTATGTTACTTTAACGCTTTTTGTGGTATACACAGTCATCAACTTCAACGCTTGTCTGGTTTGGATAAAGAAAACTCCGAAAGAGAATTACGGCTGGTTAAAAGGAAAAAATTAATCTTAATTCCGAACTTTTTTAGCTTCTATTTTATTGGCGATCACGGAAGCAATAATGCTGAGCGAAAGAATTCCGAGGATCACGATCAATGAAGTGCCTGTTTCGATTTTGATTCCAAGTGTTTCGGGAAGCAGCATTTTAACACCGATATAGGTAAGTAACACGGCCAATCCGACTTTGAGATATCTGAATTTGTCCATCACATTTTCCAACATAAAGAAAAGAGAACGCAGTCCTAAAATAGCAAATATATTGGAAAAGAAGACTATATAGGGGTCCTGGGTAACGGAAAAAATAGCCGGGATTGAGTCAAACGCGAAGACGATATCGGAAAATTCAATAATGAGCAACACAATAAACAGGGGCGTCACAAGCCATCTACCATTGATTTTGGTAAAAAAGTCATGTCCGTGAAATTGACTTGTAGAAAGTCCTCTTTTGGAGAGAAACTTCACAACGGGATGGTGTTCTGCGTCAATTTTATTTTCGCGATTACGCGTAATAAACATTTTAATCCCTGTATAAATCAAGATTATTCCGAATAGGAGTAAAATCCAATGAAAACGTTGAATGAGGGCAGCCGCTCCGAAGATAAAGATAAAACGCAATACAATAGCCCCGACAATTCCGTAAAAGAGCACTCTGTGGTAATAGAGTCTGTTGACACCGAAAGCCATAAAAATCATAATCATCACAAAAATATTATCCACGGAGAGTGATTTTTCAATCAGATAGCCGGTAATATATTCCAAGGACATGGCTTTGCGGTAGAGTTGCAGTCCTTCGGCATAAGAGAGCCCATCAAGTTTTAACCCGTGACCGTGTTTGGCGTTAAGTCGTATAATATCCTCCATTGAATTAATCCCATGAATCCATTCAGCATGGAAGTATATAACCACATAAAAAATGAGGGCAGTTCCAATCCAGATGGCAGTCCAGGTAGCCGCTTCTTTAAAAGTAATGATGTGGTCTTTTTTATGAAAAACCCCCAAGTCAAGCGTCAACATCACAATGACCACCACAAGAAACACCGAGAAAAATAGTAACTCATTCATAATCGTTTGGTTTTCATTTTGAAGTTGCAAAGGTAATCATTTTTCAAAAACGAGTGTAGGCAATTTTGTTAAAAAATCAGTACAATTCTTCATAAATCTTAAAGATGCAAACAACGATTAATTGTGTATTTTTGCAAACAAAAAAGGAATAGGATGATGAAGCCATGGACCAAGAAAATTTTATTTATCGGACTTCCGGTTGCAGTTGCAGTCGTGGGGCTTCTGTTCCTACTCCCACAGAGCAAAGTGGTTGAAAGTGTGAAGCGACAATTGGCTGACGCTTTTGTGTACGAATACATTCCCAATCAAAACATAGATGTCACCACAACCGAAGCGTATCGGCAAAAGGACTCTATATATAATGATTTTCGCAAAAAATACAGATTT
>JAKIZI010000040.1 GCA_022708105.1 Bacteroidota bacterium | reverse complement strand
GGCTGGCGCAAAGCTTCGAGCGCGTTTCTTTTGAATTCCGGAAGTTCGTCCAGGAAAAGAACGCCTAAATGAGCTAGGCTGATTTCGCCGGGTCGCGGCATTTGACCGCCTCCCACCAGTCCGGCGTCGGATATCGTGTGATGCGGAGCACGGAACGGCCGGGTGGCAATCATCATTTCTTCTCTATTAAGTGAGCCCGCCACGGAAAACACTTTGGTTACTTCAATCGCTTCTTCAAAGGAAAGATCGGGAAGGATTGTCGGGAGTCTCTTTGCCAGCATGCTTTTACCGGAACCCGGCGGGCCGATCATCAAAATGATAGACCCTATTTAAACAATGCCAAATTGTGAAAGAACAAATGAAACGTTTAGTTGGTTATATCATCTATTTTATTTAATCCAGCATAAATGTTTCTTTGGATAATTGTTAAGGATAAGCAGTTAATAAGTAAATATTGGTGGCTAGGTAAACGTAACCGAAAAGCTGTTATTCCTGAGATAGCCTGCCGCCATCTATAAAAATCAGGAAATTTACTAACAGGAGGGTAAAATGCGGGAATTAAAAAATGAATCGAGGAAAAGCATTGTCTATATTGATAGAATAAAATTTACCTTTCATAAAGACTTTAATTACTTAAATGATTTAACAAAAAATAAACAGGTAAGGGTAACAAGGGTTGTTAGAAATAGTGATACTCCTTGCTGTATTGATATTAGTCAGCCGTCCCCTGAATGCTTGCGCAATTTACAAAAAGTTTTTGCTCAAAATAAAATTAAATATTTTATTTCATACATCGAAATTTCGCGCGATATAGCTTATCCATCACAGTCATCAGCGGAATCCGCTAAACATCAATTATCGAAATTTCAAAGGAAGAAATATTCAGGCGGCATGACATACGACGGTAGGGACCAGCGCATGAATTTGAAAAAGGGTTATATTAGTGACTCAACGGATTATCATGGTTCTCCTGCAGCAAAAATAAATAAACAAGGCAACGTCAATATAAATATATTTGGGAATTTTAAGTTTTCCATCTATGTGAAGATTTCTCCAAAGCTTGACTGTGAATGCTTACATGAAGAATTTAGAATTACTCGTGCAAATAAAATATTCAAAAAGACTGGTATCAAAAATATCGAGGGGCTTTTAGAGGCTGACTTGGATCTTATTTTCAAAAAACTTGAAAGTAAATATATCATTTACCAGAGGATTAATACTGAGAAGCTTGGATTGTCGCTTCTCGGCCTTCGTCATTGCAGAAAACCATCTGATCGCTTGAAAATGAAAGCCCAACTTTACGGGCTCATATTTAAGCAGAAATATGGCATGAAGCCATTGGAACTTATTAGCCGACTAATGATTGAGAAAAAAAGATTGCGTCTTAAGGAAGGAGGAAAAAGTGCATGGCAAAAAAGAATATTGAAGCTCGAGTATAACCGTTTTATTAAAAGGATTGAGCGCCCCTTATAATAATATATAACTTTATGTATTATCTTATCTATATATTTGTATTTATTAGCATAAACATAATAAATGCCCTAAGGAGGAGAGTAACATGCCAGAAATCCTTGATGAAGATGATCTTGAATACAAGATGGAAGATGAAGATTGGGATTCAACCGAATACTCAAAGAAGAAATTGGGCTTTGATCCCGCAATAAAGCTTTCTGAAGAAGATGAAAAAGAGATTGCTGCTACCGCAAAGAAGCTTTTTGAGGAGATGATGTACTCAAAACACCAAAAGAGAGGAAATGCGTGAATTGCTTATCGACAATTCTACTAATGTATTCTCGTTTAGTTTAAATTAACTCCATCAATAACTTCATAATGAACATATGTCTGTTTATCTAATATTTACAATTGGTTAGATAAACTTTCAACAGCATTTCAGCCTGAATTTTTTAATTCCTATATAGAGGCAATTATTGAAAATGGATTTTCCCTAAAAGGCCCAATATTATTTTTAAATCGTATTGTAAAATCATAATGGCGTCATATCTTCCTTGAATATTTCCAATAATTCATCGTTCCCTAATTTACTTGCCCTTAAAGCATCCCGGTAACAAAGAGAATGTTTGCCCTGATAATAGTAAGAAATGCCGCGGTAAGTGTAAGCATCAGCATAATCCGGCTTCAGGCTGATAAAACTGTCATAGTCATCAACGGCAAGTTGATATTCGCCCATCTGCATATATGTAATTGCCCGATCAAAGAGAGCTTCGGCGTTGGCAGGTTCCATGCGAATTACTTTTGTGAAGTCTTTAATGGCAAGTTGATATTGCTTTAGCTTACAGTAAGTATTGCCGCGTTTTAAATAAAAGCGAGAAGTATGCGGGGAAATTTCAATGGCCCTATTATAATCCTCAATGGCTTTTTCAAAGTTGTTTGTTCTTTTATGGACGAAAGCCCGCCAATAGTAAGTGTTGGCATTCTGTGGGCTTGATTCAATGGCTTTGTTGAATGCATTCTCGGCATAAATGAAATTGTTTGATCTGCAAGCATAGAGCCCTTTTTCATACCAGTCGTATAATGCAATTGGTGCCATTGTTTTTGTGTTCATGTTTTTAATAATTTTAAACAGCCATCATTCCATGATTCTAAAATAGGAAATAAGATTTAGATAGAATAATTATGGATTAGTTTTCTGAAACAAAGATCATTCTAAACCAGCTATTCAAGCCAAGATATGAAATAGGGTTAAATTCGGCTTTATCCATCGATGGATTTCTTTCATATTTAAGCTAGGCAGAGCGTTCTGATGAAAAATTATAAGATATAGCGGTCTTTTTGAGAAAATCGTTTGTAGAGCGTTTAAACGCGTCGTTATCATTTGAAATCAGATTTTAAAGCCGCAATATGAATATTAATTTTGGTATAATAGTTAATGTATGTCCATGTAACCCTATGATATCAATATGTTAGAAACCATTAAAAATCTGCTTTGCTTTTTGAATATTAAATATCATTTCAATTTTCAGTTAATATTTAAGATTCATCCGGCTGATGCGTACTATTGCTCTTATAGAAAATAATCTATGAGATAAAACATTATTAATTCATATTTAATCTTTTTCTGAATAATCTTGGTCTTTCATAATCAGATAAAGACCATTTTCCTATTTTTTGCTGATCGAGCCTTTTTCTCTGCTGTCTCTTTTCTCTATGTTTTGTTTTTATACCTTATGATTCTATTCTTTTATTGGCTTCCATTTTATCTCTAGCGATTTATTGACTTCACATCCAGCAACACTGAAGTAAAGTGGTGGCCATTATCCGAATGGAACAGGGTCCCGCTTAACTTGACGACTTTGCCCTTCAATTTCTTGAATTGTGCCATTTCCTTTTCTTTTAGCACTAAATGTAAAATAGTAACGCCCATCTCCGGTTGACAATCTGTTTCCTTTGGTGCGCATAGCACTGAAATAGGTTTGTGTAGCTTTAACGCTGGGAACTGGTGTGGCTTTTCATCGTATGTGATTGATGCATCGGCTGTCGATGACATCAGAGTGCCTTCCAGCGTTACAGGAACATCGTATTTAAAACTTTGTGCAAAAGCAACACCGCAGGCGAGCCATAATGCTGTCAAAAATGCTGTTACGATGATGAGTCCAAATGTTTTCATGGTTTTCTCCTTTCATTTATAACAACTAATATACTCGGTGAATATTTCCCGAAATTTTGTGCAATCCAACTTTATTTCCGAAAAAAATAAAAAAGGGAAATACATCGTAAAATCAATCTATTTGACTTAGTAGAGTATTTTTCCACTTCTCTTATTTCTTTTTTGAAGCCTTTTTCTTATAAGCCCCATCCATTGATCCCGCTGCATTTAGGCCGCAATAACTATCACAATCTTTGGTTGTAACTTTTAAGCCATTTTTGGAAAAAGTAAGAACAGCGACACATTTGTCGGTATTATCATTAGACGTATAAGCTGCACGATTTTTATCAATCAGAACAGCTGTGCCTTCCAGGTTGCAAGCATGCTGCTCTACAGATGAATTGATGGAGAATTGAATCATTTTATCTTTCTGAGTAACATCAACCACACCATTTTTCTTAACATACTCACCACTAAAATCAGCAAAAGCGTTTGTAGCTACTAAAAGAATTAATACGACAAATAGTTTTCTCATTGATCAAATCCTCCTTATTAAATTGATTTTTATGCTAATTTTTTAAAAATTATTCAACTTAATATACATAAATTTAACGTGTCGGTAAGTCAAGAAAATCATCCGAGCTTGTCAAGCACCTTAAGCTATCATGTTTTCTGTCTTGACAATGGGGAGGGGTTCACGGAAAATAAAGGATAGAAGTCGCACTTACCACCAAAAGGAGGGGCTATATGGCATTGGTAAATTGCAAAGAGTGTGGACAGGAGGTCAGTCAGAAAGCGGGAAGTTGTCCGAAGTGTGGGGCACCGATCAAAAAGAAGACTTCTTGGTATACATGGGTGGCCGCAATTTTCTTTATACTCTTGCTAATCGGATACATTAGACCAAAAGAGTCGTCCCACAATCAGTCGAAAGATAATGCTTCCATCCTTGCACAGTTGACCCGTCCTAATAATGATTCATCAAGTGTAAATCCAACAACGGAAGTTTCAATAAATACACCTCTAAGAAATAAAGCTACTTCAAAAGAGAATATTGACATCATCACAACTGACCAGCTTATGACCAATTGTATGGTCCAGTATAGAGCTGCTCTCGGCATGGGAAGTGAAGCAAATGAATATATAAACCAGATTAAGTATATGAACAAAGAAATCGCCGTCAAAGGTCAAGTGTATTACGTTGAACGCGACAACAATGGTGCCGTCTCTTTTGTTTCATTTACTGCTGGTCCTTGTTTGGCAGAAGGTGGAAATTTTGTAAGGTTCTATCCGCGAGATGATAATAAAGACATATTTAATAATATACAACTAGGTCAATCAGTAATCATTACCGGCAGGTTCGATGACTATGGTCGTTCGAGAGCAGTCATAGAAGAGGAAAGAAGAGATGACGGTTGGCTTATTAAAAGTTGTGGCTATTACGCCATAATAAAGGAATGCAAAATTACCAATTAAACGGAGTCAGTCAATTCTTCTTTTGCGCTGACAACGCTTTCCTTTACTAGAAATATTGTTGGCGGCGTGAAAAATAGACCAAAAATAGCGGTGGTGGTTTTTGGCTGGAGTATGAAAACGATAGCAAGAATTTCAGCATTATTGATTTTATTTCTGCCAATATTGATATTGGCGCATCATACCCTTGCAACCGTCCATACAGTAATCGGCACAGTGACCAAAGTATCCGACGGCGATTCAATTCAGATAACTACACCGGAACAAACCAATCTCAAAGTCCGGCTTTATGGCATTGACGCTCCGGAAACACCCAAGGTTAACAATCGCACCGGTCAAATCAACAAACCCGGCCAGCCATATGGTCAGGAATCAAGGAAAGTCCTTTCCGATAAACTAATGGGTAAAGCCGTAAAAGTGGACATCGTCGAATTTGACAAATACAAGCGCTCCGTCTGCATGGTCTGGCTGGATGACAGAAACATAAATTTGGAAATGATTAGGGAAGGATTCGCGGAGGTTTTTATAGAATATCTCAAGGAACCTTATAAAGCAGAGTTTCTAAAAGTGGAAAGAGAAGCGAGAGCAGCAAAAAGAAAAATATGGTCTTTGCCAGACTATGAAAGACCGAGGGAATTTCGGAAAAGATTGAAGGTAAGCGGCGATTAACCATTTTACCCTAAATCTATCCGTAAAGGGAAAAATCATGGAATATTACGCAATCGTACTGGGTGTGCTGATTCTCGTTGTGCTGGGTCTGCTGCTGATTACGGTCATGGAAGGCAAGCATGCGACCGTTGCCCCTCCGTCTTTAGCCGTAACTAAAGAATGTACAAGCTGCAAATTCACAATTAACGCCCAATCCTTTAAATGTGGATACTGTGGAGCCCTCATTGATATATGGCACACGAGATGACAATAACCAAGATAGTCTCTGGCGGGCATGCCGATGCTGGCTGAACAATCCTGCGCTTGTATTCAAAATAATATCCTCATAGCAACTGGATTCCAAAGGGCAGTCTGACGGGAAAAAACTGTTATCCGATAGCTTTACAATATAGCTTTATAATGTTGTTCAACAATATCAATTGTGGTATATGAATAAAGACTCAATTAAATCTGGTATACATTTCGGTTAAGGGTTCAGTCACTTCATAGATAAGCGGCCGCTTGGCGGGCTTGATTTGCTTTGGTAGTGTAAAATAATTTGTGTAAAAAGATAGAGAGAAGGAAGTAGAAAAAAAGGCGCTATTCCTTTAGAAGGGTTTTTCCGCAAAAACCTAAACTGAAAGGAGAAAGCGCCATGAAACTGGAGATGACAGTAACTGAAGCAGCGGAGATTTTCAAGGAGATTCAGAAACAGCCGGAGCAATTTTTCGAGATGATTCGTGCAGACATACGAGAGACAGTTGGTCAATATCTGACGACCGTGATGAACCATGAGCTCACCCATTTTTTGGGAAGAGATTTTTATAAACGGAGTGTTGGTCAGGCAGAAGTGAATCATCGGAACGGATCCTATCATCGCGATTTCACATTAAAAGGGATTGGCGAAGTGGCGGTCAAAGTTCCCCGGGATCGCCGAGGGGATTTTAAAACGCAGGTCATTCCCCGGAGCAAACAATATGAAGAAGAGATCAGTCGCGATGTCAGCATGTTGTTTTTGACAGGTGTGAGCACCCGAAGCCTGGCGATGATTTCAGAGCGGTTGATCGGACGCCATCTGTCCCATACGGAAATCAGCAGCGCCAACGATGAGTTGACCGAAGCGGTGGAGAAATGGCGTCGGCGGGATTTATCAGCGGAATCCGTCAAATATATATTTGTGGACGGGGTGAACTTCCACATGCGTGTCCAAAGGAGCATTGATATTATTCCTGTATTGGTTGCCATTGGTGTGACCGAGAAGGGACACAAACGGGTACTGAGTCTCCAATCCGGGGATAAGGAATCGGCAGGCAGCTGGCGTGAATTTTTCAAGGATTTGAAATCACGAGGTCTGGACGGACAGTCGGTGATTCTGGGCATCATGGATGGGTTGCCGGGGCTGGAGACCGTTTTTAAGGAAGAGTTTCCCCGTGCCAAAGTCCAGCGCTGCCAGGTGCATATCGCCCGTAATGTTTTGTCCAAAGTCCCGCAAAAGCAGAAGCAGGAAGTGGCTGACGATATCCGTTCCATCTTTTATGCCTCTTCCCAAAAGAAATCGTTGGAATACTTTGAAGCTTTCCAGAAAAAATGGAAGGAGACCTTGCCTTCGGCAACGAGCTGTTTGGAAAGATCCATTCATTCCTGTTTAACCTTTTTCAACTTTCCGGAGGAGGAATGGATTTCATTACGCACCACCAATGCTATTGAACGGCTCAACAAAGAATTCAGAAGAAGAACCAGACCGATGGAGATACTGGCTGGTGAAGAGGCCTGCTATCGGATTCTGGCTTTTATAAGTTTGAAAATGGAATTACATTGGCGGTCAAACCCTGTTGGAAAAGTGCGTAAGAATCTGCCTTTCTTCAAAGAACTGGCCTATGAAAATTTTACACAAAAAAGTTGACAGTACCTTTGCTTTTCATTTATAAACAGTAAAACATAACAAAGCTTAATAATGAAAACATTGATCAGAATGAGGTGATGATATGGGAAACGGCGAATCTGAATCTACTCCAAAAAAGCATTACTGGGGAAAACGAATAATCATAAGTCTTGTGATTATTATCGGAATTGTGTTTGCTTGGCATTTTTATCTTTCATTTGATCTGAGCAAACGCCTTGAATCACTGAACATGCACGCGATAGAACAAAATTCAGGGTTGTTTGTCTCGACCAATTATTTTACGAATCATGTAAACATGACCATTAAATTGCCTCCGAATGAAGGTAAATTTTCTTCTGAAGAAATTTCATCTGTGGCTGATTCAGTGTATGGAGCACTCACCGAGGGATTAAAAGCAATCACTCCGGAATTATCGGCACGCGCAGAAGAGACACTAAATACCCAAGCACGTGAAAAATTCGATTTATATGCCATGATGGTACCATATCGTGTCCATGCCTCTGTAGAACAAGCTGATCCAGTAGCAAACTCCAAAATTCAAGAGGAGCCTGTTGCAAGTAAATCCTCATCACGTCCTGCTCCAGACATTTCCGGTCTCAAAAAACTGACTCAAAACATGAAGTATTCGGAAGCACGAAAAATAATTTTAGACGCTGGCTGGCAAGGGAAAAAAACAAGGTGGCAAGACCTTGAAGAGTACGGCCAAGCTAAAACATTATACTACGATAATGGATGGCATGAGGTTCAGTCATGCGCGCCAACGGGCACTTCTCCATGTCGTTTCGAATTCAATGATATTCACGAAAATACTTTAGTAGTTATAACGGAAGGTGAATGTTACACGGAAAATGAAGGACAAAAATGCGATTTAGGTATCAGCCGGTGGCTTCTTGAGTAAGGGGGTAAATTAGCGTTAATGCATTTTACGTTTGCTTTTCTCCTAATAGCAGATGTTTCATTACAAAACCGACAAATGAGGAGCTGCAGTCGTGTATCAATGTTGTCCGATTGCTGATGGCGCAGAGAACCTAACTTATTACATTTACAGATTTTAGGGAGGTCATGAATACAATGCGATTAAAAATACAGCAGCCCATCTCGTTTATTTTATTTTTCGCCATAATTATAACTATTATACCTATAAATGCCCTGAGTTTTCAAATTAAGAGTACAAAGATTACAAAAGTCGGTGAGATAAATTATGACTGTCGTCATGGAGGATGCGCTACAACCAAGCCAATAATGGTAAGGGTAATATACTCCTGTGATAACGACAATGAATCTCTCTCTGTTGATCTTGAGACAACTTTGTACAAGAATAAATGGGGTGAATGGCTTATGAATGAACATCCTATTAAATATAGAGTTGGAAAACAATGTGAACAACAAAATCAAAAAGCATTTGATCTGAACGATAACGGGTTGAGAAGTAGTGAACAGGGTAATTTCAATGAAGCAATTGCTTATTACAGTAAAGCAATTACACTGAGTCCAAGAGATGGTGGTATTTATTACAATCGTGGGCATGCCTATAATCAACTCGGCGAATATAAAGCAGCTATCACTGATTTCAGTAAAGCAATTGAACTGAAACCAAAATATGTGGATGCTTATGCCATGCGTGGGAAGGTCTATAGGTCTCTTGGGAAACACAATCAAGCTATCACTGATCTAAATAAAGCAATTGAACTGAATCCAAATGACGCTTTCGCATATAACGAACTTGGGCGTATCCATAATTCTCTTGGGAAGCACGAAGAAGCCATTACAGATTTCAATAAAGCAATTGAACTGAGTCCAAATGATGCATCCGCTTATAACGAACGTGGTGTTGCCTATGTAAATCTTAAAAATAATAATGAAGCCATCGCTGATTTCAGTAAAGCAATTGAACTAGATGAAAAAAATGATACTGCTTACAGCAACCGTGCGTTTGTTTATGATGCTCTTGGCAAATATGATGAAGCTATTGCTGATTTGAACATAGCAATTAAATTAAATCCAAAAAATGATACTGCTTACAGCAACCGTGCGTTTGTTTATGATGCTCTTGGCAAATATGATGAAGCTATTGCTGATTTGAACATAGCAATTAAATTAAATCCAAAAAATGATACTGATTATAATAATCGTGGAGCTGCCTATAATGCTCTTGGCAAATATGATGAAGCTATTGCCGATTTCAATAAAGCAATTGTATTGAATCCAAAATTTGCGAATCCATATTATCATCGGGCTCGCTCATATTCAAAGACAGGTAATGTGAGAAGCGCTATAAAAGATTTGGACAAGGCAATCAAATTGAAACCTACTTATAAAAATAATGCAAAGACTGAAAAGGACTTTGATACCATAAGAAATAATTCTGATTTCAAAAGATTGATAGGAATATGATGGTTAATTCAAACCATATGTATTTTGATACCCAGTTTGTATCAAAACAAGAATTGACAACCAGCTAGTCTGTTAATATTAAGTAATATTAAATACTTAAGATAATGTCTTTCTAAAATTCCCTTTATAAATCAATAATATATCCATGATTTCGCATATTTGTGAAGATTTTGATTTATTTTCAATCTTAAATATTATATATATGTATCCGATATTACTTAATATTTAAGGAGATTGAAAAATGAAAACAGAAACAGAAAAAACGGCAATCAGCAGAAATCCAAACCATCCGAAAAAGGGCTCCTCAACAGTTGTAGATCCAATCAGGGACGAAAAGCACATCAAAGCAATACGTAAAATTCTATCAGACAATCAGAGAAATCATCTCCTATTCGTTATGGGCATCAATAACGGATTGAGGACAGGCGATCTTCTGAAATTGAAGGTCATGGATGTCAGGGGCCTTAAAGAGGGTGACAAAATCACAATCAAAGAAGGTAAAACCGGCAAGCAGAATATATTGGTGATCAATAAAACCGTTCATAAAGTGCTTATCCAGTATCTAATGGAAAACAAGCTAAAAGATGATGATTATTTATTCAAAAGCAGAAAGGGCAATAGACCAATTTCCATTCAGACCGTTAATGGGTATCTGAAAAAATGGACTTCGGAAATAAACATTAAGGGCAACTACGGTGCACATTCATTACGGAAGACTTGGGGATACTTTCAACGAAAAATATTCGGAGTTGGTTTTGAAGTTTTATGCAAAAGATACAATCATGCAAGCCCTGCCATAACCATGCGATATCTAGGAATTACGGATAAAGAGGTTGAAAACATTCTTACCAATAATGAAATTGGTTGAAAAAAATTTTGCGGAAACCAATCGATAGTCGAAATGCATGGTATAATAATGATAAATGGTAAAAAAAGAAGAAAATTATTGGGAGGTCATATGATTGCGCCAATATCAAAAACTTCAAAAATAGTTTTTAATAAAAAAATAGGCACTGGCATCGTTAATATTGGCAATAAAACACCGCATTCTCGAAAGGCATATAGCTATATAAGATTTAGCACGCCAGAACAGATAAAGGGGGATTCTCTTCGACGACAGAAAGAATTATCAGAAAAGTACGCATTAGAAAACAATTTAATTCTAGATAATGATCTAAAGTTCCAAGACCTTGGCATCAGTGCTTTTTCGGGGAAACATCGTAGTGAAAATGGTTCTCTTGGTAAATTTTTAAATCTCGTCAAAACTGACAAAATTGAAAAGGGAAGCGTTCTGATCGTTGAATCCCTTGACCGACTTTCACGTGAGGAAATTACGAAGGCACTAACGCAATTTATCGAGTTAATAACTCATGACATAACCATTGTAACCCTATCCGACAAAAAGGAATATACGAAAGCTACCGTAAATTCAAATTGGACAGAATTGATTATAAGCCTCAGTGTCATGGCAAGAGCTCATGAAGAGTCCGCCATAAAGTCACAGCGAATCGGTGCTGCCTGGGAATCCAAAAGAAAGACTGCCATTGATGGTAACTGTAAGCTTACAGCAAGGTGCCCTGCATGGTTAACGCTTAATAAAGACAAAAAAGGATTCACAGTTAATCATGAACGTGCAAACATTATTCGGCACATATTTGAACTGAAAGTATCTGGTATTGGCGTTTGTTCCATTGTAAAAAAATTAAACAGGACACCGGATATCTGGAAACCTGCATTGAGCAAGCGAACAAGGGGTGAAGGTTGGCGAGACAGTTACATAAAGAAAATTCTCAACAACCCTGCCGTAATTGGTGAATTTCAGCCTCACAAACTAATAGAAGGTAAACGGAAGCCAACAGGGTTTCCCTTATCAAGTTATTATCCACCTATTATAGATAAAGAATTATTTTTTAGAGTCCAAGAACAATTCAAAAAGAATTTTAAAAAAGGTGGAAGAACAGGGAAAATAAACAATTTATTTGGTCACATTGCGAAGTGTGGTTATTGTGGCGCGCCTATGGCATTTACCGATAAAGGACCAGCACCAAAAGGCGGCAAATATTTGATATGCGACAGGGCAAGGCGAGGTTTGGATTGTATTCGAACCCCGATTAAGTATGAGGAAGTGGAGAGATTGACACTAATTTATTGCAAGGGATTGAAGTCTGATACTGTATTAGTCAAAAATACGGAAACTGCATATAATCAATTGCAATACAAACTTGAAGGACTTAGAGGAGAATTGAATAACATAGATTTCGAAATTGAAAATATTTTGGATAGTATTTCAACAACTCCTGATAAAGGGCTTAGATCACTACTTGAAAGGAAAGTTTCAGAAAAACTCGATAGAAAAAGATCGATAGAAAAAGAAATAGAAAAAAATGAAATAGTTGTTAACAAATTATCATTGAAGCATGAACAAACACAGTTGGCGATTGATTCGGTGCAAAAATTATTTGATTCAATAGAAACCGCTGAGCCGCAAGAGAAAACTCTGATTAGGCTGAGATTAAGAAATGAACTCCGTAAGCTAATAAGAGAAATAAATATATATCCACAAGGCTATACGCTTTGGAGCGAAGATGATATTGAAAAATATCTTGATAAAATTTCGAAATATAGACCTAAGGGCACATCAGAATATAAATTTATTGAGTCAAAAATTCGTTCTGCGATAAGTACCCCCAAAATCAACAGATGCTTTTTGATAAATTACAATCACAGTGGATATATTAGACAGTGGGTTTATCCTGAGGAATCTAAAGGGCTATCTCTCTCCAAGTTGATTGATTCAGCAAGGTCACATAATGAGGGATGGGAAGCACAAGCTTATAGATTATATACTCTTGATAATATTAAATTTAAATAGGATATATTG
>JAKIZI010000003.1 GCA_022708105.1 Bacteroidota bacterium | reverse complement strand
CAAACCAATTGGTTGCTGAAAGCACCTCACCGGATAAATTCCTTGAAACTGCCAATAAAAATGGGATTCAAGTTTTAAAAGGCACTGGTGTAACTTCAATGACTGCCACTATTCAAGAGCTGCAAAATTGCCGTGATATTGTTACTTGGGCTTATAATGATGATACAAAATTAGGTGATATTTCCGATGTTATCAAAATAGATAATCGTTTATTTGCAGTCGCCACTCTACGTAATATCAAAGAAAAGGGAATTGCCGAGTATGATATGGTAAAAAGTGAAATCGAAGCAGAACTGATTGCAAAGAAAAAACTACAAATGGTAGAAGAAACTATTACAAAAGAGATGGAAAAAGGAAGTACTATAGAACAACTTGCAAACAAATACGGAGCTGCCGTACGTGATAGCGTTCCACTAAGCTACGGATTAGATCTTTATCAAAATGCTCAAGTTGAAAATAGTGCCATCGGAAAACTATTCACACTTCAAGCAGATCAAAAGCTTCATCTTCTTTCAGGTAAATTTTATCTTTATTTAGTTAATATAAATAGTCTTGAAGAATCACAACCCAGTCAAGGTTTGGTTTACGAAAGAATGCTTGTAAAAAATATGGTTACCGGTAGAACTCGTAATGAAATGACTATTCTTGAAGATTTAAAAAATAAAGCTGATATTCTTGATAATAGAGTCTATTTCTATCAAAAATAAAATGAAATAATCCAAAATTATAAAAAGAAGAGGCTGGATTATATGGCCTCTTTTTTTATAAAAAATCCTTATCCATATTTAAAAAACTTAAAGATAAGAATTCCATGAAACCCAGAGTACGATTTGCACCCAGTCCAACCGGACCTCTCCATATCGGAGGCGTAAGAACCGCTTTGTATAATTATCTTTTCGCTAAAAAAAATGGCGGAACCATGATTTTACGTATTGAAGATACTGATCAACAACGTTTTGTTCCCGGAGCAGAAGCATATATTATTGAAGCTTTTCAATGGTTAGGAATAGAGTTTGACGAAGGTGTTCATGTTGGCGGAAAATTCGGTCCATACAAACAATCGGAAAGAAAGCATATTTACAAACAATATGTTGACCTCTTAATTGAAAAAGGAAATGCATACTTTGCATTTGATACCGCAGAAGAACTTGAGAAAAAAAGAAAAGAGGCAGAATCAGAAAAAAGAAATTTTCAGTATGATGTCCATACTCGACACCAAATGTGTAATAGCTTAACGCTCTCTCCCGAAGAGGTTGAACAAAAAATTTCCTCCGGAGCTCCTTATGTAATAAGATTTAAACATCAAGAAGATCAAGAAATTGAAGTTAATGATTTAATTAGAGGAAAAGTAACAATTCATTCCGGACTTTTAGATGATAAAGTTTTATTTAAATCGGATGGAATGCCTACCTATCATCTGGCCAATATTGTAGATGATCATTTAATGGAGATAACACATGTCATCAGAGGAGAAGAGTGGTTGCCCTCTGCCCCACTGCACGTAGAGTTGTACAGAGCATTCGGTTGGCAAGCGCCACAATTCGCCCATCTGCCCCTACTTTTGAAACCTGAGGGAAATGGAAAATTGAGTAAACGGGACGGAGATCGACTTGGATTTCCGGTATTTCCACTCCGATGGGAAGACCCTCAAACCAGTGAAATCTCTTCCGGATATCGAGAAAGTGGCTATCTGCCTGAAGCAGTCGTTAATATGCTCGCACTTCTCGGATGGAATCCCGGAACGACCCAGGAAATAATGACGATGAATGAATTGATTCAATTATTTTCAATTGAAAAAATAAGCAAATCCGGAGCTAAATTCGATCTTGAAAAAGCAAAATGGTTCAATCATCAATATCTTCAACTTATGCCGACCGATGAATTGGCAAAACAATTTCTCCCGATTCTTTCCGACCATAATATCCAAATCTCTACAGAAAAAGTAATCAAAGTAGTCGAAATGGTAAAAGACCGAATCTATTTTGCCAATGAATTATGGGACCACAGTTCCTATTTTTTCACTCGCCCTGACCACTATGATGAACAAGTTATTAAAAAGAGATGGAAAGAAGATACGGCAGTAAGACTTTCTGAAATTAAAAGTTTATTGAATGATCTCAAACCCTTTGACAAAACCATCGCACATGATAAAACGATGGAATATATTCAAACCCACGAACTCAATACAGGACAAATAATGAATTGTTTGCGCCTTTCGATTGTCGGTGCTGCCAAAGGTCCCGATTTATTTGATATTATTGATTTCTTGGGAATTTCTGAGGTGAGTAAACGTATAGACATTGCCATTCAGAATATCCATATATAGTGGGGTAATTCTATTTTAATTGCTTGAAATGAATCTTGCTATTTTTCATAAAAATATGATTAGTAGGAATAATTTTAGGAATTTGTGGTTGCTAGCTTCCCTTGAACAAAAACCTAGCTTCCCTCGAACAAAAACCTAGCTTCATTCTGAGCAAAACCTAGCTTCGTGCTGAACCGTACATAGTTATCCGGTAATCGGCAAATAAAAAACTATTGTTATCCGGTAAAAAAAAATAGTGGCTACCAGATGAGCCACTATTTATGTTTAGATTAGTTCAGGTATTACTTACCTTCACTTAATTTTTTATAGCCGTTATAACGCCATTTTGCGTTTTCTTCTGTAACACGGAAGAGTTCTTCTGCTTCTTGCGGGAAGGTTTTCAGCAAGGAGTTATAACGTACTTCGCTCATAATAAAATCACGGAATTTGGACCAGTCCGGTTCTTTGCTGTCAAGAACAAAGCCATTTTCACCTTTGTCTTCAAGTTCCGGATTGTAACGCCATAAGTGCCAATATCCACAATCAACGGCCAATTTTTCTTCATATTGAGTACGTCCCATTCCTAATTTTAATCCATGATTAATACAAGGAGCATAGCATATAATCAAAGAAGGACCGTCAAAAGCTTCCGCTTCCTTAATCGCTTTAAAATACTGATTTTGGTTTGCGCCCATAGCCACTTGAGCCACATATACATAACCGTATGATTTTGCAATCATGCCAAGGTCTTTCTTACGAATTTTCTTTCCTGATGTAGCAAATTTAGCCACTGCACCTGCAGGAGTTGCTTTAGAAGACTGACCTCCCGTATTGGAATAAACCTCTGTATCAAGAACCACAACATTTACATTTTCGCCGGAAGCCAAAACATGGTCTAATCCTCCAAAACCGATATCATAAGCCCAACCGTCACCTCCAAAAATCCATTGAGATTTTTTAGCCAACAGGTGTTTCAATTCGATAATCTCTTTGCAATAGCTACAATCACATTTTTCAGCTAAAGGAATAATTTGATCACCGATTTTTTTACTTTCAATGGTACTGTTTTTGTTCTCGATCCACTGTTTAAACAATCCTTTTAATTCATCTGAACAACAAGTACAACCTGAAATAGCTTCCGTCATAATGCGTTCGATTCTATCGCGAAGTTGACGTGTGGCCGTAGCCATCCCGAAACCAAATTCTGCATTATCTTCGAACAGTGAGTTTGCCCATGCAGGACCAAAACCACTTTGATAATTTTTGCAATAAGGAGTTGCCGGAGCAGATCCCCCGTAAATAGAAGAACATCCCGTTGCATTAGCAATCATCATTTGTTCGCCAAAGAGTTGTGTAATCGCCTTAATGTAAGGAGTTTCTCCACAACCTGCACACGCACCCGAAAATTCAAAGAGCGGTTGCGCAAACTGACTGTTTTTAACAGAAGCCGTTTTGTCTACCAAATGATCTTTATAAGTTACTTTTTTCTGAGCATAATCCCAATTTTTAGTTTGTGATAATTGAGATTCAAGCGGTTTCATAATGAGTGCTTTCTCTTTAGCCGGACATACATCGGCACAATTACCGCAACCCGTACAATCAAGAACAGAAACTTGCATTCTGAAATGCATTCCTGCCATTTCTTTCGGAGCTTTAATATCAAGCGTTTCCATTCCGGAAGGCGCATTTTTCTTCTCTTCATCCGTCATCACAACAGGACGAATCACAGCGTGAGGACAAACATAAGAGCATTGATTACATTGAATACAATTTGCAGGTTGCCATTCGGGAACATGAACTGCAATTCCACGTTTTTCATACTCGGTAGTTCCTGCGGGGAAGGTTCCGTCTTCATAACCGGTAAATGCACTCACCGGAAGATCATTTCCTTTTTGAGCCAACATCGGTTCTACCACATTTTTAATAAAATCAGGAATATCACGAGTATCTTTTTCGGCTTTAACCTCGATTTTTGCCCATTCTGAAGGAATTTCAACTTTCTTTACTTCTCCTCCACGATCTACAGCCGCATTGTTCATTTTTATAATATTTTCCCCTTTTCTTCCGTAAGATTTTACAATAAATTTCTTCATTTGATCTACGGCAAGATCATAAGGAATTACTCCTGAAATCTTAAAGAATGCAGACTGAAGAATCGTATTGGTACGATTACCTAGTCCGATTTCTTCTGCAATACCGGTTGCATCGATGATATACATCTCGATTTCTTTCTCTGCCAAATATTTCTTCACATGATCAGGAAGGTGTTTTTTGGTTTCTTCTACACTCCAAGGAGAGTTGTATAAGAAAGTGCCTCCTTTTTTCAGTCCTCTTAAACAATCATACTTACTCAAATAAGCCGGAACATGAACCGCCACAAAGTCGGGAGTTCCCACCAAATAAGGAGCACGAATAGGATGGTCGCCAAAACGAAGATGCGAACAGGTATATCCACCTGATTTTTTACTGTCGTAATCAAAATAGGCTTGACTATATTTATCTGTATTATCACCTATAATTTTGATTGAATTTTTATTGGCACCAACTGTTCCGTCTGCACCCAATCCATAGAACTTAGCTTCATAAGTCCCTTTGGGAAGAATTGAAAATTCCGGAAGAAGAGGAAGTGATTTATTAGTTACATCATCAACAATCCCTACCGTAAATTGATTTTTAGGGGTGGCAGCTTTTAAATTATTAAATACAGAAACAAGATGAGCCGGAGTCGTATCTTTGGAAGAAAGACCATAACGACCGCCAATAATAAGTGGACGTTTTCCTTCAAAATCTTTATTATTATGGAATGCTTCAACTATGTCTAAGTATAGTGGATCTCCATTAGCACCGGTTTCTTTGGTTCTGTCCAAAACACAAATACGCTGAACCGTTTTCGGCATTACGTCAAAGAGATATTTAATTGAGAACGGACGATAAAGATGAACAGAAATAAGACCTGTTTTTTCTCCTTCTGCATTCAATTTATCCACTACCGTACGAATTACATCCGTAACAGAGCCCATGGCAATCAATACATTCGTTGCATCCGAAGCACCATAATAGGTAAACGGAGCATATTGACGACCGGTAATTTTACTGATTTCCTTCATATAATCTGCAACCATATCGGGAATTGCATCGTGGAATCTGTTTTGGAGCTCTCTTGTTTGGAAATAGATATCCGGATTCTGAGCAGTTCCTCTGGTTACAGGATGTTCGGGATTAAGTGCGCGATCACGGAACCCTTTCAGGGCTTGTTGATCAATCAAAGCAGCAACCTTATCCTGATCGGTCACTTCCACTTTTTGAATTTCATGAGAAGTTCTGAATCCGTCAAAGAAATGAAGGAAAGGAACTCTCCCTTTAATAGCAGCTAAATGCGCTACAGGAGCTAAATCCATAATTTCCTGTACCGAACCGGTGGCCAACATCGCAAAGCCTGTTTGACGAGTGCTCATTACGTCTGAATGGTCTCCAAAAATCGAAAGAGCCTGAGCTGCCAAAGATCTGGCAGAAACATGGAACACTCCCGGAAGGAGTTCTCCCGACATCTTATACATATTAGGGATCATTAGCAATAAGCCCTGAGAAGCCGTAAAAGTACTGGTAAGAGCACCTGCCTGAAGAGAACCATGTACTGCTCCAGCAGCACCGGCTTCAGACTGCATTTCAACCACTCTAACGGTTTCTTTAAAAATATTCTTTCTGCCTGATGCAGACCACTCATCTATATACTCTGCCATTGTGGAAGATGGAGTAATAGGATAAATAGCGGCTACTTCGCTAAACATGTATGCGACATGTGCTGCTGCACAGTTACCGTCGCAAGTCATAAATTTTTTTTCTGCCATAACTTTTTGGTATTTAGTTCTTTCTATATATTAATTGATATTTTATCATTATTGATATTTTATCATTTCATTATTGATAAATTCTTCTAATTGTTTTTTATTGGGAAGTTCTACAAGATACTTGCTTACAAACAATTGTTCATTGATGTGAGCGGTTGCATACTTGACTAGTGAATCTTTTTTGTCGGCACAAAGAATAATGCCAACAGGAGGATTATCTCCTTCACTCATTTCCTCCATTTGATAATAATTCAAGTACATTTGCATCTGTCCTGAATCGGCATGTGTAAATGTTCCTACTTTTAAGTCTATTAAAATATTACATTTTAAAATGCGATGATAAAAGACCAAGTCAATATAGTAATAAGTGTTATCAAATGAAATCCGTTTTTGTCTTGCTTCAAAACAAAACCCACGTCCTAATTCTATTAAAAATTTTTGCAAATGATTGATAATTGCTGCCTCTAAATCGCTTTCGGAATATTCTGTAAGCCCTTCTAATCCTAAAAATTCCAAATTAAGTGGGTCGCGAATGATTTCGAGATTGCTTTTGGGTGGTAAATTTTTGATTTTTGCAATGAGGGATTCTTTCTTTATAGATAATTGGGTCCTTTCGCAAAGTAACGTATCAATCGCCTTTTCCAATTGTCGAACACTCCAGCAATTTTTTACGGATTCTACTTCATAAAACATACGTTTGAGCGGATCTTCTACTCGTAATAATTCCAAAAAATGTGAATATGATAATCGAGAAAAAATTATTTGGGGAGGCATAGAAAAGCCCACTTCATTATTGACTTCCATAAGCTCCGAAGATTTTTCGGTCACTGACCGGAAAATTGTATCATTCTCATTATTATTGCTTTGTAATTTTACGGACAGTGTCCGTAAAATTGAAATTTGTTGTTTTTCGCTTTCTTTGAGTGATGAAACAATAGGTTCTAAAAAATAGGGATAGGTATCATAAAATTTTTTGCAGGTATAAAGTTGACTACTTGTCAATCCTTTAATATGTTTTACTCGTTTAGCAATCTCTTTTATCAGATTGCTACCGTATGCTGCTCTATCAACTCCCTGCATTTCATATTCAGCGATGTAATATCCAATCAACCAATTACGAAAAGTGAGACAACGATTGACCGACAAGACAGCCCGCTGTTGCAACACATGATTAGTTGTATCAATCTGGTTGACAAGATTTAAAATATTGGATAACTCGCTTCCCATGTTCACTTATTTTTAATCTATATCTTTATTATAGATAGCGTTACAGGCATAAAAGAATAATTTATTTTTATCATTACTTTCATCTAACAACGACATCAAAAAAATCTGTCCGACATGTGCTGCTGCATAGTTACCGTCGCAAGTCATAAATTTTTTTTCTGCCATAACTTTTTGTTCTTTAGTGATATATTTATTTTCACATTGTTTTCAAAACAGATGCAAAGGTACAAAAAATAGTTTAATCGGGCTCTCTTTTCAAAGTGAAACTTCTATTTTATCATTTTTAGTCTAAATAATATTTTTAATATATTGTTTTATAGAAACATAAAAAGAATAAATTGATTTAATTCTTAGTTGAATCTCTATTTTACTTCCATAAAAAAACATTAATAAAAAATTCTAATAAAGTACTCCAAATAATAAAACCAAAATAAAAAAAATGTATCTTTGCTAAAAAATTGGCATCAATGAATTGGTTGGGAATTGTATTAATAATTATATTGGGCTTAGTGGCTCTATTATTGGAGTTCTTAGTATTACCCGGAGGAGTAGTCGGCATAATTGGCGCTTTGTTTGTTGGTGCAGGAATTGTTATATCCTATTTTGAATATGGAGCTGTCGGCGGTTCAATAACCTTAGCGGGGACTTTGATTGCGGTGGTTATTATTATGATTTTAATCTTCCGAAACAAATCATGGCGTAAGGTAATGTTGCATGAAAACGTAACCGGAAAGATGAATGAAATTGATATGGATAAACTTCAAGAAGGAATGAGTGGAATCGCAGTTTCCCGCCTTGCACCTGCCGGAAAAGGAAAATTTGGAACCGAAGTTGAAGAGGTGCATTCTGCACATGGATTTATTGATGTTGGTCAGGAAATTATTATTTCAAAAATAGAAGGAAATAAAATTATTGTTAAATTAAAATAAAATTATCGTATGAATGCTACAACAATTATCATTTTTATCGGATGTTTATTCCTATTAATCTTATTCTTATGGATTGTCCCGCTCGGATTATGGTTTTCAGCCTTACTATCAGGAGTGAGAGTATCTCTTTTACAGCTTGTTCTTATGCCTTGGAGAAAAGTTAAGAGAGAAGTTATCGTAAATGCATTGATTATGGGAACAAAAGCGGATATTCCACTAAACCGGAATCAATTAGAAGCCCATTATCTTGCGGGAGGACATGTAATTCCTGTAGTAAATGCCTTAATTTCTGCCGGAAAAGCAAATATTCCTTTAGATTTCAAAGCTGCTACTGCTATAGATTTGGCCGGTCGTAATGTATTAGAAGCCATTAACACCTCCGTTATTCCTAAAGTTATTGATACGCCGCCGGTAGCTGCCGTGGCAAAGGATGGGATTCAATTAATTGCCCGTGCCCGTGTAACTGTTAGAACCAATATTAAACAGTTGGTAGGTGGTGCCGGAGAAGAAACAATTATTGCCCGTGTTGGCGAAGGAATCGTTACTGCTATCGGATCTGCCTCAACACATAAACTGGTTTTGGAAAATCCGGATTCCATTTCTAAATTAGTATTAAATAAAGGGCTTGATTCCGGAACAGCTTTCGAAATCCTTTCCATTGATATTGCAGATGTTGATGTAGGTAAGAACATTGGAGCCATCTTGCAAATGGACCAAGCCAATGCCGATAAGAATATTGCACAAGCCAGAGCGGAAGAACGCCGTGCTATGGCTATCGCATTAGAACAAGAAATGAAAGCCAAAACTCAAGAAGCGCGCGCTAAAGTTATTGAAGCTGAAGCTGAAATTCCACTTGCATTGGCTCAAGCTTTTAAAGAAGGAAACTTAGGGGTTTTTGATTATTATAAATTAGAAAACATTAAAGCGGACACTCAAATGCGCGATACAATCGGCAAAGGAGGCCAAACCCAAACCAAACAAAAATAATACAGAATAATTAAATTGGGATATTATTATGAAACAGATTCAATTGTTTTTTTTAATTCTAATCATGATGTGTGTAACAAGTAACGCTCAAGATATCACTCTGCCCAAACCGGAGAAAAAAGGAGGCAAACCGTTAATGGAAGTATTGGCAGCAAGACAATCCAATCGCGCTTATTCTCCCCAATATTTGTCAGAACAACAACTCAGCAATTTACTCTGGGCCGCTAACGGAATTAATAGAGAAGATAATGGAAAACGAACTGCCCCGTCAGCTCGTAATTGTCAAGAAATTGATGTTTACGTTTTTACTGAAAAAGGCATTTTTCTTTATGAACCTCAAAAACACTATCTTAAATTAATTCGCTCCGGTGATTATAGAAAAGATGCTGCTAAACAAGATTTCGCTGCAGAAGCTCCTATCCTATTGATTTATGTGGCAAATTACGATAAAATGACTGCATACGATGATGAAGGAAGAGCTTTTTATGGCGCTACCGATTGCGGAAACGTTAGTCAAAATGTCTATCTCTATTGTGCATCGGAAGAATTACATACAGTTGCTATCGGAATGATTAATAGAGATAAAATCAAAGAATTAATCGGATTTAACGGAAAAGCTATTCTTGGTCAGCCGGTAGGGTTTCCGAAATAAATTCAACTTTTGCTCATTAATAAACATTCACTATGAGACGTAAAATCAGTTTACTCCTCTCTATTTTAGTTTTTGTATTAACCATTGGAAATGCACAAAATTATCAATATTCATACATATTGGTTGACTCTGTATATGAACCATCCTCCTCTTCTGAAATGAGTCTTTATATCGATAGTTTAAAACAAATCTTTCAACAAGAGATGGACCAGGTTATTGGAATTACAGATGTTCCATTACAGGTAAAAACACCTCAAAGTGAATTATCTAATCTTTTGACTGATATTGTCTTTGAAGTTGGAAATAATATTTCATTACAAGAAGTTGGTGTTCCGATAGATATGTCCCTTCTTAACTTTGGAGGAATCAGAGACCATCTCATTGCACAAGGGAATATTACGGTCGGAGATATTTATATTATCTCCCCTTTTGAAAACACATTGGTTATTGTCTCCCTTCAGGGAACAGAATTAAAAAAAATGTTTAAAAAATTTACCCCTTCCGAAAATCAACCATACTCTAATGCTCAAGTGTTATATCAAGGTGGTAAAATTGCTTCTGTGACCGTAAATGGAAAAGCTATTGAAAATGATCAAATTTATAGAATCGCAACCTTAAATTTCATTGCAGATGGAGGCGATAATATTCTTACCGGACTGAAAATCGATCAAATCTATCCAACCGGAAAGGTCTTCAGAGATGTCATTATTAATTTTATTAAAGAGAGAAAACAGATTTCCCCTCGCCTTGATGATCGAATTATAATTCAATAAAAAATCTTTATCAAGAATATTCATATATAAAATGTATAAAAAAATTACTTTTCTCGGTTTCTTTCTATTTAGTTTTCTCATTTCCATCTCCGGACAAGAATATCAAGTTACTATTCTTCACACCAATGATACTCATAGTCAAATTGATCCTTTTCAAGACAAAAAATTGGGAAATATTGGAGGCGTTCTGAGACGCAATGAAATTATTGAACAAGAACGACTTAAAGATTCTAATTTACTATTGTTAGATGCCGGTGATTTTTTCCAAGGGACCCCTTATTTCAATATTTTCAAGGGAGAAGCAGAGATCACCTTAATGAATATGATGGGCTATGATGTCGTAACTCTTGGCAATCACGAATTTGACAACGGCATCAAAGCTATGTGGGAACAACTTCGGAAAGCAGATTTTCAAATTGTATGTGCCAACTACAAATTTAAGTTTAAGCCGCTACGTTTTCTTATTAAACCATACGTAATTCTGGAAAGAAATGGTGCTAAAATCGGCATTTTTGGATTATCTCCAGATTTAAAAGGGCTTGCTTCCCCGGAAGTAACAAACAATATTATTTTTAATGACCCTATAGAAACAGCCAAAATTATGGTTGCCAAACTCCAAGAAGCAAATTGCGACCTGATTATTTGTCTGTCTCATTTGGGTTTTCAACCCGAAAAACCCACGCAAGTTATATGCGATGCTCTTTTGGCCGAACAAGTGAGTGGTATCGACTTAATCATTGGAGGACATACCCATACCAGTTTATCAGAACCCCAAATAATTAATGGAGTTAGGATTGTTCAAGCAAAAAATAAAGGAGCCTATCTCGGCAAAATTGTGATAACAAACTAAAGGAAAAACAAGAGATGCTATTTAAAGATGTATTGGTTGAAGAAAGCCTCAAACGGCAGTTAATCAATTTGGTCAAAGAAAACAGAATTAGTCACGCACAACTGTTTTTGGGTCCTCCCGGCTCGCACAAATTTGCTTTGGCTGTTGCTTATGCCCAATATCTCTGCTGTGAAAACAGAGGTGATGATGACTCCTGTGGGGTGTGCCCCTCTTGTGTCCAATTCTCTAAATTGTCTCATCCTGACTTTCATCTTATTTTCCCGAATTGTGTTACAAAAAAAGTAAAAAAAGACCCTGACTACAAACAATTTACAAGCGAATTTATCGATTTTATCTTACAACAAGATTATCAAATTGACCTGAATGATTGGAATGCATTACTGGGAGGAGAAAATAAGCAAACCTTTATTAATGCGCGAGATTGTTCGAATATCATTGCTCAAAATAGCATTCGTTCCTATTCCGGTGGATACAAAATTTACTTGTTGTGGATGGTAGAAAAATTATATCCTTCTGCAGCTCCTAAATTGCTCAAAACACTTGAAGAACCTGAAAACAAAACCCTTTTCATACTCATAGCAGAAAATTCGGACAATATATTACCGACCATTCTTTCCAGAACACAATTGGTAAAAATACCCGTACTCAACAAAGATACAATCCAGTCTCAATTGGCTAAGAAGTATAATATCAGTGAAGAAATGGCTGCTGATATTGCGGAAATCGCTGACGGGAATTACATTAATGCCCAAAAAATTTATCAAGATAACGGAGAACTGAAAGAGATGCTTCGTCAATTTCATTTTTTTATGGATAGTTCTATTGCCAATATTAATAATGATTTAGAAAAGGTAAAATTCATTGAATTATTGGATCTCTTTAATACAATTATTTCACAAGAAAGAGAAGGACAAAAGAGTTTTATTCGATATATGATTCGTATGTTTCGTAATATCCTTTTATTAAATACGAATAATTCCGCCTTAATAAAAGCAACTACCGATGAAAAAAAGGTGATTCAATTGTGCAGTCCCTATATCCGATTACAGAATATTTCTTCTATTATGGAAGCCTGCAATCAAGCAATATATCATATTGAAAGAAATGGAAATTCATCTCTTATCTTTACAGATTTATATCTCAAGATTACAGATTATTTAAAAACAAAAAAATAGATTTATTATTCAGGAAAGAGTGAATCTACAAATTCACGACGATTAAACACTTGTAATTGATGAATCTTCTCTCCTACTCCTATATATTTCACAGGAATACTGAATTGGTCAGAAATACCTATTACCACTCCTCCTTTTGCGGTACCGTCCAATTTGGTAATGGCAAGTGCATTCACTTCTGTGGCCGCAGTAAATTGTTTGGCTTGTTCAATGGCATTTTGCCCTGTCGTTCCGTCCAACACTAATAGCACTTCATCGGGACCTTCCGGAATCAATTTTTGAATAACATTTTTAATTTTGGTTAATTCTTTCATTAATCCGGTTTTGTTATGCAATCGACCTGCCGTATCTATAAGAACGACATCTACATTTTTTGCAATTGCGGAGGCAACCGTATCGTAAGCTACAGCCGCGGGGTCAGCACCCATTGCTTGTACAACTATCGGAACACCGGCACGTTCTGCCCACACTTCAAGTTGGTCAACAGCCGCTGCTCTAAAAGTATCGGCAGCTCCCATCATTACCGAATATCCTTTTTGCTTGAACTGATAGGCCAATTTGCCAATCGTGGTTGTCTTTCCGACTCCGTTAACGCCAACGACCATAATCACATACGGATGCTCTCTTTGAGGCAATTCGAAATCAGCAAGATGCTCGTGCTCATTTTCCAACAAGAGAGCAGTGATTTCTTCCCGTAAAATAAGATTTAATTGAGTTGTTCCCAAATATTTATCTCGGGAAACACGCTGTTCAATCCGATCAATAATTTTCAAAGTAGTAGTTACTCCAACATCAGAAGTAACCAAAGTCTCTTCAAGTTCATCTAGAACTTCATCATCTACTTTTGATTTTCCGGCCACTGACTTCGCCAGTTTGGCAAAAAAATTCTCTTTTGATTTTTCTAAACCTTTATTTAATTCTTCTTTTTTTTCTTTGGAGAAAATGGAAAAAAAGCTCATCTTTTTAATTTTTAATGCAAAAATAAGAAAAAAGCTGAAATGAAAAATCATTTCAGCTTTTCTTCATCATGAAACAAAAATATTACTTTTTCGCTAAAAAGTCTTTAATATTTCCGGACTCAACAATAGCTTCCTTAAATGTATAGGCGCCAGTTTTGGGAGAACGTTGCATTTTCACCACACGGGTAAAATTAATCCCTCCCTCTTTTTTTAACGTTGCAACAACTTTCTTTGCCATAGTTTATATGTTTTTATTTGATTTCTTTATGAACAGTAACTTTTTTTAAGTAAGGATTGTACTTTTTCAACTCTAATCTTTCCGTTGTATTCTTTCTGTTTTTTGTAGAAATATAACGGGACATTCCAGGAACTCCACTCGCTTTTTGCTCTGTACATTCCAAAATAACCTGCTGACGAGCTTCTTTATTTTTCTTTGCCATAACAAGATCTGTTTAAACTTTTTTTATTTCATTTTCGGAGTGCAAAAATACAAAAAATTATAATATAATCCTGCCTTCTTTTATTTTTTCTTCATTTATTCTTTTTAGAAAAAAAAATTATTAAAAAAATGAGATCTTCCCATACTTAAGATCCTTTATTTTTCTAAAATAATTCGATCCTAAAAAAACTAATATTTATAATAAATAGTTTTGTTTGAGCAACATATATAAAGGAAAATTGTTATTATAAAAGATTAAAATATTTATTATGAAAACACTTTACCTTTCCGTATTTGTCGGAATTATTATGGGTATATCCGGTTGTTCCCCCGACAGCAGTAAGATTGACAAAACAACTGTAAAAGAACTGGATTTGAATCAATACTTAGGAAGATGGTACGAAATAGCGCGATTTGATCATCGTTTCGAGCGAAATTTAGTTGGGGTTACAGCAAATTATTCTTTAAAAGAAGATGGTTCTCTAAAAGTTGTCAATGCAGGGTATAAACATGGATTTAACGGAAAATACAAAGAGACTATCGGCAAAGCTAAACGCCCCGATGCAAGTAAACCGGGAGAACTAAAAGTTTCCTTTTTTCTAAATTTCTATTCCGATTATAAGGTATTGGAATTGGATACAAATTATCAATTTGCTTTAGTTGGAAGCATCAAAGATAATTACTTATGGATTCTTTCACGTACCCCCCAACTTTCGCAGGAAAATCTAAACTTCCTTTTAGAAAAAGCAAAAACAAGAGGTTATGATGTTTCTAAACTGATTTATGTTAAACAAAAATAACTTTATTAAAATTCGATTCTAAAGCCTTCTTCTTTGATACTGAAGTATTTTTTTTCATCAAAAGTAAACAGACGACCTTTTCGACAAGAGTTTTTTTCTACAGATTTCATTTCAGCAGGTTTCAAAATACCCCATCCATTAATTTTACGACAAAAATTACGTTTGTCAAATTCTTTCCCTAGAATAGATTCATAAAGTTTTTGCAAATCTCTTAAAGTAAATTCTTTTCCTAAGAGTATAAAACAAATAGGATGAAAATGGATTTGCTGTTTTAGATACCGCAACGAAAACTCAAACAATTGAGCATGATCAAATGCCAATGAAGGAAGTTTACTTATCGGATACCATCTTGCTTTTGCAGCATCATCTCCGGGAAAAGGTTCTTTTACCCCATTTACCAATCCTATATAAGCGACCGAAATCACCCGCTCTCGCGGATCTCGGTCAATAGCACTAAATGTGTAAAATTGTTCCAAATAATCTGGAACTATTCCAGTCTCTTCGCTCAGTTCCCTAAGGGCTCCCTGACGAGTAGTCTCCTCCATTTCCAAAAAACCTCCCGGGAACGCCCATTTCCCTCTAAATGGTTCATTTGCCCGTTGAATGAGCAAAACTTGTAACTCTTCTCTATCAAATCTATAAACAACACAATCCGTTGTCACTGCCGGACGAGGATACCGATATGTATAATTGATCTTTTGATTCATTATATATTTTTCAACAAAAATAAAAAAATTATTGGTGCCCGGGGGAAATAAGTGTTGAAAAAATCAAAGCAAAAAGAATCCTCCCCGTCTCTCCTTTTTGCCCGACCTATGCACGCACTTCGTAGCAGCGCTAACAAAAATTAATTATTAATTGCGGCATATTTTGATTGATTGGCAGGATCTAACTGCTTCATAATTGCAATAACCGTTGTTTTTTCAGTTGCAGTTCCTTCTTTAAAGATATTGATAATTTCTTGGGATTTTGCCAAAACAACAAGTTGAATAATATACAAATTAGACTTTTGCTTATTCACATCTTGAAGCAATTTTAAACTTTCAAGGATAGAAGCTCTACCCACATCGGGAGATTCAGCCATTACATCCAATCCCAAACGATGATAGCTGTACAAAAAATCATGAATTTTGGAATAGGCCCCATTAGTAAGATTCTCCATTAACCAATACCTGTTTTTTTGTCCGGTTTCATAAACTTTCCAACCCGGTTCGGCGGCATTTTGATTCAAACTGACAATGGATTGACATTTCGTATAATACGGAGCTCCCCCATTCAGTGAAAAAGTATCGAAATCCATAGCCAAAAATAGATTAAGATAAAACGCCATCAAGGAAGTAAGTTGATTAAGATTGGCATTATCTACATATTCAAGCGGTTGACCTTCTTCGTAGGTAAACTTCACATCTTTATCCTGAAAATTGAGTACCGTTGATTTATAATTAGTGCCAAATATAGGCCGTTGCAATTGAATGGTCATAGAAGCCGTTATCACATCTCCTGCCACTGCATCAAGAGTAATCAGCATAGCACACTCAATCCGTTCATTCACTTTAAAATTATACTGACACCATTTACGGTCATTCACAAAATTATACAACTCTTGTTGCAATTTATTATATCGTTCTTTATTCGATCCTGAAATTTTAGAGGAATTCACGGAAAGCTGGCATTGAAAATCTTGAGCTGTAGCAGTCAAGGTCAACAGCGTGCAAAACAAAAGAATCCATTTAGTTTTCCAATTCATAACTTTCTATTTTATTATTAAGCAAGGGCAGTCGTAATAACATCCACAATATCGGCGGCCACTTGGGCTTTATCTTTCAGTTCCCCTCGAATAATATCTTTATGTTTATTGATTATCGTAACTCGATTTGTTTTGCATTTAAACCCTGCTCCTTCATCATTTAATGAATTAAGAACGATAAAATCTGCATTTTTATTTTCGAGTTTAGAAAAAGCATGTTCCAATTCACGATCTGTTTCAAGGGCAAAACCGACCAATACTTGATCCGGACGTTTACTTTTCCCCATTTCTGCAAGAATATCTACTGTTTTAGTCAGGGGAAGTTGCCATTGGTTTTGTACTTTTTTAATTTTGTGAGTTTCGGGATTTTCGGGAGTATAATCAGCCACAGCCGCAGCCATGATAGCGATATCTACTTCGGAGAATTTTTGCATAACGGCAGTTCTCATTTCGGCGGCCGTCATTACATCAATACGTTGAATAGACTTTGTGGAGAGCTGCAATGCGGTGGGGCCTGTTATCAGGGTGACCTCAGCGCCTTTATCGGACAACACTTTAGCCAATTCAAACCCCATCATGCCGGAAGAATAATTACCGATAAAACGAACCGGGTCTATGGGTTCATAAGTCGGCCCGGCAGTAACCAATGCTTTTTTACCGATCAACGGTTTATGAGCATTAAAAAAATCGCAGACAGATTTAAAAATAATATCAGGATCTTCCATCCTTCCGATGCCGTAAGTTCCACAAGCTAAATCTCCTGAAGTGGGATCAATCATTCGACAACCACGTTCCTTAAGGAGTTGAATATTTTGCTGTACAGCCGGATGTGCATACATCTTATCATTCATTGCCGGAGCAAAAAAAAGCGGTTTTCGAATTGCGAGAAGTAATGTTGATAAGAAATCATCCGCAATTCCATGGGCATATTTCCCGATAATATTGGCCGTGGCAGGGGCAACCACCATCACATCAGCCCAATCTGCCAATGAGATATGATCTACCTCATAAGAAAAATTATGTTCAAACTGATTGACATAAAGTCTGTTTTGCGATAAAGTTTCAATACTTAACGGAGTAACAAATTGAAGCGCATTCGTTGTTGCCACAACGCGTACCTCACAACCATGTGCTTTGAATAAGCGAATAAGGGATAGCGACTTATAAGCTGCTATCCCCCCTGTAATCCCTATAATCACACGTTGCATTTGTGAAACTGCCATGATATTATAATAAATCTTCTTCTAAATTTCGTTTATAATAAATTTGACCGTCTTCAAACTCTTTAATAGCCAATAAGGTTGGTTTCGGAATCTGTTCATAATATTTTGCACATTCTATCTGATCGCGATTCTCATAAATTTCATCCAAAGTATCAGTTCCGGATGTAAACTCTTTCATCTTTTGCATCAACTCATCCTTAATTTCAGCGGCAACTTGATTCGCTCTTTTCGAAATAATAAATACAGATTCATAAATATTCCCTGTTTCTTTATCGAATTCACGAATATTTCTGGTTACGGCTTCGTATTCCGCTTTAATGTTTTTGTACTCTGCTTTCATCTTACTATGATTAAATATTGGTTCTACTTTTTTGTTTTTTTTCGATTTGTTTGGTGGCTTCATCCGCATATTTTGCAGCTTCCGTCAGCCACGGAGAATCGGGAAAGTTGTTGCGAAAACTCTGATATGCGTCTAAACAATCACGAAAACGCTCAACTTTCTTCTTTTCAACACTTTTTTTAGCATATTGAAAATTATTCTTTACTAAAATAAAGGCAGCTTCAGCCGCATAATTAGAATATGAATAGATTTTCAGAAAGTTCGTGATGGCAATTTGGGTTGCTTTATAATTTTCTGTTTCAAAATAAAGTTTCACAATCTCAAAATCTTTTTTAGCCAACTTATTTCGTAACACATCGAGCATTTCATTACACTCATCCATATATTTACTGTTCGGATACATCGCAATAAACATATTCAACTCTTCTATAGCATAAATTGTTTCTGCCTGATCCAAAGCAAAATAGGGAGATATATTATAAACGGCTTTCACAGACATCACATAGGCCAATTCGGCACGTTCACTACGAGGATAACGTCTTACATAATCCTTGTAATGAAATGCAGCCATCTCATAATCTTTATTCTGATAATAACAATCGGCAAACATAAATAATATTGTATCCGCCTTGGTGGTTCCCAATGAGAGGGGATAGAGTTCTTCTAAAATCTTTGCCGCAGAAAGATACTGACTGTTTTGATAAAATTTCAGTGCCCTTTCATAGTTATAATCAAAAGTTTCAAATGAAACCCTGTTTTTATTATTTTTCTTTGTCTTAGGAGCTTTCTCTTTTTTCTTTTTTAACTCCTGAGGAATAGAATCCTGAACCCCGTTCCCCTCTTCAATGCCCGGAATTGTATAGGTAGAATGGCACAAAAAAGCAACTTTTGCTTGTGAATCAAAAGCAAAAGCAACTAATATGACACTAATTATCAAATATTTAGCAATATTTATGCTCATTTTTTCCATGTTGCAAAGATATATTTTTTTTCATAATATAACTTCGCATCTTTTCTATTATTGCCTATCATTATAATATTTGTATAATCATGATTAGGGCATGCCGGCTACGCCGTCGGACTCCGAATACACGAATAAGAAAGGAAAAATACACCTGTATTGGAACAAAAATATAGTATTTTCCCCGGCTCAGACACCATTTTTTTATTTTTTTATTTTTTTCAGAACAACAATTAAAAAAAAAATTAAATTTGCATCATCATAAACAGATTAATTGTTAAATATCCTCATTTATGTCCGTTAAAAAAGAGAATTGGGGGAGTAAAATCGGATTAGTTTTGGCAATGGCCGGAAATGCCATAGGATTCGGCAATTTTTTGCGTTTTCCAATTCAGGCCATTGAAAATGGCGGAGGTGCATTTATTATCCCCTATTTGGTTTGTTTTGTTTTGATGGGCATTCCGTTGCTTTTTGTTGAATGGACGATTGGCAGATACGGAGGAAAATTCGGATTTCATTCCACGCCTTTTATCATGAATAAAATGGGACGAAAAGTAATATGGCGATATATTGGGGTTTTTGGCATTTTTTCCAATTTGGTAATTGCATCATACTATTGTTATATTGAGAGCTGGACACTATCCTATGTCTATCATTCCATCATTGGCACTTTCCGTGATTTGTCGCAACATGAAGTCGCTGCTTTGTTTAATGATTACCACAACACAAATACTACATTATCGGGAATTCCTTACGAGAATATTCTTTTCTATCTTTTATGTTTAACTATTAACATATATATATTAAGTAAAGGCTTAAGAGGGGGAATTGAAAAAGTCGCCATTTGGGGCGTCCCTCTGTTGATTATATTGGGCATCATTTTAGCCATTAAAGGAGTATCAATTCAAGAAGGCGAACACGGTGCAGTAGTCAACGGACTGGAAGGTTTGAATTTTTTATGGACGCCGCATTATGAATCGTTATGGGATCCCAAAGTTTGGTTTGCCGCGGCCGGCCAAATGTTTTTCACCCTTTCCGTCGGGATGGGATGCATTCAATGTTATGCATCATATATCCGTCAAAACCAAGACATTGCCCTCAGCTCTTTAGCGACAGGTTTTATGAATGAATTTGTGGAAATCGTGTTGGGCGGGACAATCCTGATCTCCATATCCGTAGGTTTTTTCGGGTTAGAAACGGTTCAATCAATGGTTACCGAAGAAGGAGGATTCGGAATTGCTTTCCAGACACTCCCGTTTCTTTTTCAAAAATGGGGACCATGGCTCGGAGCATTTATGGGGGTAGCATTTTTTGGACTACTCTTTATAGCCGGCATCACCTCTTCTCTCGCAATGTGTACGCCCATTGTCAGTTTTTTGCAGGATGATTATAATGTTCAAAAGAAAAAAGCTGCGCTCATCACCGGCACAGCAGTATTGATATGCGGAATTCCTACAATACTCTTTTTTAAAGAGGGCGTTTTTGATGAATATGATTATTGGGCGGGAACCGCTTCACTCTTTTTCTTTGCCATGATGCAAGTAATCCTTTTCTCGTGGGTTTTCGGTATTCGAAAAAGTTGGAAAGAGTTTACGCGTGCCGCCGACATTCGCGTGCCGTTAATCTTTAAATATATTCTACTATACATCACTCCTATTCTGCTAATTGTTATCTTTTTGACCGCCTTTTTCAAACCGGCTCAGGATGACTGGTCTGCCATTAGTCTTCGGGGTTGGGAAGTGGATAAAACAAGTATTTTAGGAAAAATAAAAGGAAAGGATGTCGGTCCAAACAATCAATGGTTTGCAGATACGCTCTATTCGGATGTGCATGGGCGTGTCATAGGCATTGTTCAAAAAGAAGATGGTCATTACCTTGACATTGCCTGTCTCAATGAAAATTGCCTCATGAATGGCTACGTGAAATCATATCCTTTGAAAGAGAAATCCCAAAATCTTGTTTGTAAAGATACCATTGTTTCCATCGGAACACCTATTATGGCAGGGTCTTTTATTAATCCGATTTTTTACATTTCTTTAGCCCGCTATTTCTTAATTCTATTATTTGTCGGCATTTCATTTGCAGTTTATATTGCCGCAAGGAAAAAATACAAAAAAGTAAAATCATGAATTTCCAAGCACTTATTCTTATGATTTCGGTAATGACTCTTGTTACGAGTTTTGCCTTATACTTTATAATTAAAGTTCTCAAAAAAAAATAGTATCGTTTTCTCCGAGCATCTTAATAAAAGATATTACTATTTTTTTGTATTTTTGCAACTCTTATTATTAAATTATCTGTTCTTATCTTTAATTTTATAAAGAAATTGCATAAATCACAAATTAATAGGTATGAAAACTAACCTTCGCATCATCATCATTTGTCTGGTACTTTTTATTTTTAATTCTCTTCTAGCACAACAGCAAGAAGTCTTGTTGATTGTAGGAGTTGATACGGTCACCAAAGAACAATTCATTGCCACATACAGCAAGAATAACGCCTTAGAGAATGCTACACAACAAGATTTACGTGATTACTTAAACTTGTTCATCAATTTCAAACTTAAAGTCAATGAAGGTAAAGCAATGAAGGTGGATACTTCGGCTGCCTTTCAGCGTGAATTACAATCTTACCGGAATCAATCTGCCCAACAATACCTGATAGATAAAGAAGTTACGGAAGCATTAATCGATGAAGCATTTGAGCACTCAAAGTATATTTTAAGAGCATCGCACATTTTAATCAAATGTCCTTCGGATTTACCCAAAGACACCTTAGCAGCATACAGAAAAATAATCAATATCCGAAATAAAATATTGGGTGGGCTCAGCTTCGCGGAAGCAGCTGTCACCTATTCCGAAGATCCCTCTGCCCAAGACAGAGTTAACCCTCAAAATAATCGCTTACAACCCGGCAACAAGGGCGATCTCGGCTATTTCACCGTATTCAACCTTATCTATCCTTTTGAAGTAGGTGCCTATAAAACTCCGGTAGGAAGTATCTCCATGCCGGTAAAAAGCAGCGTCGGCTATCACCTTATTTATGTTACCGACAAAGTTACGGCCATCGACAAAATTACGGTTTCTCATATTTTCATTACCGATACAATGGCCAAAGACGGAAAAATGACACCGGTTACGAAAGCAAAAATTGATTTCATCCAAGAAAAACTCAAAAAAGGGGTTCCCTTTGAAGATCTGGTTTCTGAATATTCGGAAGATAAAGGAACCATTGGAAAAGGCGGCCGCTTAGAGCCCTTTTCACCACAACGTCGCCCGGGCGATTTCGTAAAAGCGTGTATCTCACTCAAACCCGGCAATTACTCCGAGCCCATTCCCTCTTCTACCGGATGGCACATAATTAAACTCATTTCCATTGACTACATCAAAGCCGATGAAGATTCCAAGTATGCGCTCAAAAATAAAATTGCCAGAGATATGAGGTCTTACAAGAGCAAAGAATCGTTGGTGAAAAAACTTAAAAAAGAATACCAATTCGAAGAAAAAGGCAAAAAGGCAGGCTTTGCATTTTTAACCAAAAATATTCCAAGCAACTATTTCCAATCTACGGATATCAATATTGAAGAACTTCCCGGCATCAATTCGTTAAAACCTCTTTTCACTTTTGCAGACCGGAAAGTTTCGGTGCAAGAGTATGCCAAATTCATTTCCCGATTCCAGGGGTTGGCACCGGACGGAGGAATTGAAGCCTTCTTAGAAGACAAATATCCCTCCTTCGTATCAGAAACGATGCTGAAATATGAAAATGAGCACCTTACCGAGAAGTATCCGGAATTTAAAAACCTTTTTACTGAATACCACGAAGGAATGATTTTATATGAAATCAATTCTGCCGAAGTATGGATGAAAGCGGTACAAGACACCACAGGACTTCGCAATTATTACGAAACCGTAAAACACAAATATCCTTCAGACGTTGCAAATACGCCAAAGCCATTTGAAGAAGTAAAAGCTTCGATCATCAACGAATATCAGACCTACCTCGAAGAAAATTGGATTGCCAGATTGCGTGAAAAATACCCTGTTTATATCAATGAAGCGTTATTTTCAACCATAAAATAGAGACATTTTGAAACGTTCCTTGTTTTTTTTACTTCTATTGCCCCTCTTTTTTTCCTGCAAAAAAAGTGATGATATTGTGATTGCCGAAGCTTTTGGCAACAAACTCTATTTGTCGGAAGCAGTGGAAGTGATGCCGAAAGGACTTAACCATCAAGATAGTGTTGATTTTATTGATCGCTACATTCAACAGTGGAGCACGGAAAAAATCGTCCTTCACGAAGCTGCAAAAACCTTATCGCTTTCGGAAAAAAATTTTACCGAAGAGTTGAATCGATTGAAAACGCAATTGTTGATTAATGCATACTACGAAAAAATAACCGAAGACACATCTCTGTTTCCCGTAACGAAAGCGGAAATCCGAAATTTTATGGAATTATACGGAATGAATGAAGATACCGAAAAAGAGATTGTGAAGTTAAATTATGTGAAATTGTCGCTCAACTCCAAGTTAATTCCCCAAATTAAAAGTATTCTATTCGATGAAACAAAGAGAGTTTCGGAGAAGAAGACGATTGAAAAACTTTGCGGAGATTCCATTGAATATTTTATTGAAGACGAAAAGTGGCTCTATTTAGATGATATCGAAATAGAAATTCCTCTTCATTTAAACGAAAAAGGGTCTATAACCGACGAAAACCGATACATCGAAACAAAAGACAAACAATATTATTATCTCATTGTTTTGCTTGATTATCGGGAAAAGCAAACGACGCACGAACTCTCACCGAGCGAATACGACAATGTGCGTTCTATGATTCAGCAACAAAAGAAAAACAAATACATTCGAAAAAAGATTGACCAATTGTACCAGGAGGCGATTGCTCAAAAAAAGATTTCAAATTAATTAAATTATCTTATTTCAGATGAAATCCTTGCGACAATAACTCTTCGTTGCGAAAAAAGTCATAGTTTACGGGATCAAGCGGATAATCCCAGCACCCCAACCGATGGTAGAGAGATCCGCCGAAACCACTTTTAAACTTATACAATCCATAAAGCGGATGCGATTCATCGGGAGAGGGAGCGGTTCCGAACATATCATACTCCGTACAACCTTTAGATTTGGCAATCGAAATAGCTTCCCATTGGAGTGCGTAAGTAGCCATCAAATTTCGATGTTGTGAAGACGATGCCCCGTAGAGATAGAAAGCACGATGATCGGACATCACGAGGAACATGGCGGCAAGCGGAATTCCGTCCCATTCGGCAATCAAAAGCTGCACTTCTGCGGGCGACGAAGAGTGCTCCACACGAGCCGTTAAGATGGCCTCAAAGTATTTAAGTTCATTTACCAAAATTCGGTTCCGTAATGCAGTTTCCCGATATAAATCATACCAAACCGGCAAACTTTCATGCCCTGCATGACGCACAGTAACTCCTTTGCGTTTAGCCAGTCCTATATTGTAACGCGTTTTTGGTTTCATGCGTTCCAAAATTAGGGGAAGTGATTGAGTGAGATCTAAATAGATGGTATGAGCAGGCAAAATATTGTAGTGGGCTTTTCTGAAATTCCAGTTCACGGTACTGAAATTGAATCGAAATTCTTGGGTGCGTTTTTCGGGTTCTTCCTGCCATAGATTTTCTTCTGCATGATGTTGTTTGGTCCAATAAGATTCCCAGCACAAATCATAGCGAATCATAACACACCCTGCGGGCAAAAATGGACGCAAGCATTCTGAAAGTTCTTCTAAAAAAGCACCCTGTACCTCTTCATCGGGTTCAATTTCGGGACCATAAGGCACATAGGCGATCGAAGAATTTTTGTTAAGCGGTTTCAACATCACGAGTACGTCGAGATCCATCTTTTGGGAGCGGCTGCTCTCTTTAAACAGAGCATCGGAAGGCACAGAGAAGGCCATCGCCAAAGCTTCGTCGCCCAGCTTCGTTTTCACATCAGACCAAAAAGCGGTTTGTTGCACAATGGGGGTACGATTTAAATCATTGGTTTCTTTAAGACAGATATTTCCAAGCATGATTATCCACGGTTTATAAAATGGAACATAAAAAATTGAAATTTTGAGACAAAAGCGTTGCAGATTACCTCGAAAAAGTAAGAATATATGATTCTGTCAGCTTCATTTCACACAAAAAATAACGCTCACGGGCAATTAAAAAAAGATTGAAAACCCTTTTTTTCATAACGCTTCATCTTAACTTTTGAAGATGCAAAGATAACAAAAATTAGGGAAAGTTTCGTCTTTATTCAAAGGCAAGATTGAGTTTCTGTTTCCAATACTTTTTGATACATTATGGGATTGTATTATTTGGGCGAAGAAAAGAAGATTTTTATACATAAATAGGCATTTATACTAAATTTAAAATAAATAATATTTCTCAAAAAACGCAAAATAGTCAAACAATTTTTGTATATTGCACGACTTTTTAATGAATAAAAATTGAAGGTTATAATCATTCTAATAAATTGACATAAAATGACTTACGATAGAATTAAAACTCCATTTATTTGTCTCTCGATTGTTTTAATCACCCTTTTTTCTCCTATTTTCGTTCAAGCCTCCTCCGAGGAGGGCAAAAAGTTTGAGCCGGGACAATTTATTATTGAGCACATCACGGATTCATATGGGTGGCATATTGCGGGAGAAGGCGAGCATGCAATAGGGATATCGTTGCCTATCATATTGATAGACAATGGGACTCCGGTAGTATTCATGTCCGGAAAATTTCATCACGGACATGCGGCATATAAGGGCTATGCTTTAGGTTTCACTCCTGAAACCAAAGGGAAAATCGTAAAATTAGGAGGTACACATAGCGGCTATACAGGAACGCTGGAAGAGGGAACTTCCTACGAAATTGACACGAACGCATCCCTAATTGACTTCTCAATTACGAAGAATGTATGCTCTCTTTTCATTTCTATCATTTTGTTGATTTTTATATTCTTAAGTGTAGCAAAACAATATAAACGTCGCGATGGCATGGCTCCGAAGGGATTGCAATCACTTTTAGAACCGGTTATTTTATTTATTCGTGATGAAGTAGTTATTCCCTCCATAGGAGAGAAAAAATATGAGAAATTTCTCCCCTATTTATTAACCTTATTTTTCTTTATTCTCATCAACAACATGATGGGCTTAATTCCGGTATTTCCCGGAGGTGCCAATTTAACTGGGAACATAACCATAACGGGAATATTGGCGATTATCACCTTCTTCATCACCTCCTTTTCATCAAATAAAAATTACTGGAAACACATCTTCAACACACCCGGAGTTCCATGGTGGTTAAAGATTCCCATTCCGTTGATGCCGTTGGTAGAAATCATTGGAATTTTCACAAAACCATTTGTATTGATGGTCCGTTTATTTGCCAACATATCAGCAGGACACATTATCATACTCGGTTTCATTTGTTTGGTATTTATTTTCGGGGGAATGTCTCCGGCTTTAGGATACGGCGTATCTGCAGTATCAATATTTTTCTATCTGTTCATGGGCTTATTGGAATTAATCGTTGCATTTGTACAAGCATTTGTATTTACGCTGTTAACATCCTTGTACATTGGGTTGGCAATGGAAGAAGGCCATGAAGAAGCACATGAAGAACACCATGCCCCCATGTCCATTGAAAAAGAATAAACACAATAAAAAATAAATTCAAAAAACCTAATTATTCACTTAAATTATTAAATTATGTCATTCTTAACCTTATTAGAAGCTGCAGCAGACTTAACTGCCATAGGCAAAATGGGAGCCGGCATCGGAGCCGGAATTGCAGCCATCGGAGCCGGCATCGGCATCGGAAACATCGGTAAAGGTGCAGTAGAATCTGTTGCTCGTCAACCCGAAGCAAGTGGTGATATCAGAACGAATATGATTCTGGTAGCTGCTTTTGTAGAAGGAGTTGCACTATTTGCAATTGTAGTTTGCTTGCTTATTGCAGTTGCATAATGACTTAAAATGTTCTTCCCACGATGGGTGGGAAGACTTTTATTTGATTTTATAATGTACAGATAAAATTCTGTGCTTTAAGATATATAAAACATTAACAAAAAAAAACTATGGACTTACTAACCCCGTCAATAGGACTCATATTTTGGATGCTCATCGGCTTTGGAATACTGTTTTTCATTTTGGCAAAATATGCATGGCCGATCATCACGAAATCCATCTCCGAAAGAGAGCGTAAAATTGAAAATCAGCTTTCGGAAGCTGCAAAGGCTCGCGAAGAGATGAAAAATTTAAAATCAGAACACCAGGCACTTTTGATTCAAGCCAAAGATGAACGTGATCAAATTTTGGCAGACGCAAGAAAAATTAGGGACAAACTTTATGAAGAGTCTAAAGAAAAAGCTTACCAAGAAGCACAACTCATTGTAGAAGAAGCCCGCAATGCCATTCATTTTGAAAAAATGAAAGCCATGACTGAAATAAAGAATGAAATTGCCAATATGTCGATTGAGATTGCAGAAAAGGTTCTGCAAAAAGAGTTATCGGACAAAACACAACAAGAAAAACTTGTAAATGAATGGATTAAAGAGTTGAACTTTAATTAATCTTTTGTTTTACAGTTAAGCCAGAAATTCATGAAAAAAAGTCCTAAATTAGCTAATAGATATGCCAATGCATTGTTTGAATTTTCAATGCTTGAAAATCAATCAGAGAAAACTTATCAAGATATTGTGCTTCTAAAAAACACATTTCACGATAACAAAGAACTTCGTGTTATTATTGAAAGTCCGGTCATCGAACCAGAGAAAAAGAATGAGATTTTCTCTCAAATATTCAAGGATGATATTTCTCCTATCACATTCGGTTTTCTTTCATTAATTATCAAAAAAAGGCGCGAACCGTCATTAATATTGATTTTTGATGCCTATATTATGCATTATTACGCAGAGCATAACATCAAGATTGCGACCATAACGACTGCGACGGAGCCGGATGAAAAATTGCAGCAAAAACTCAAATCCCTATTGGAAGAGCAAACAAAATCGACGATTGATATGAGAATTCAGGTAGATTCTTCCATTTTGGGAGGATTTGTAATCAAAATTGAAGATAAACTCCTTGATGCCAGTCTGCTTGGAAAAATAAACAAATTAAAAATGGAATTTTCCAAAAATATTTATCAGGCAGGTTTTTAAGAGTACTTTCACATCACATAAAAATAAAAAAATAAAAAAAACTATAAATAAATAGAAATGTCACAGATAAAACCATCAGAAGTAACCGCTATTTTGCGTCAGCAATTACAAAATTTCGACTCAAAAGCCAGTTTAGACGAAACAGGAACTGTTTTGGTTGTAGGAGACGGGATTGCTCGTGTATATGGACTCCATAATGCACAATCCGGAGAGTTAGTCGCTTTTGAAAAAGCCGATACGACAATCACCGGGATTGTTTTAAATCTTGAAGAGGATAATGTCGGAGTAGTTCTTCTCGGAGATTCCAAAACCTTAAAAGAAGGAGATTTATGTAAGAGAACAGGGCGAATTGCCTCCATAAAAGTAGGAGAAGGATTATTGGGAAGAGTTATCAACACTTTAGGGGAACCGATAGACGGTAAAGGTCATATTGAGGGAGACCTTTATGAGATGCCCATTGAGCGTAAAGCTCCGGGGGTTATCTTTCGTCAACCCGTAAAGGAACCATTACAGACGGGTTTAAAGGCCGTAGATGCAATGATTCCTATCGGACGCGGACAACGTGAGTTGATTATCGGGGACCGCCAAACCGGAAAAACCGCTATTGCCATTGATACCATCATTAATCAAAAAGAATTTTACGAAAAAGGGGAACCTGTATATTGTATTTATGTCGCCATTGGTCAAAAAGGGTCAACAGTTGCAAACATTGTAAAAACGCTTTCCGAAAATGGAGCAATGTCTTACACTACCATTGTAGCAGCCACCGCTTCGGATGCCGCAGCCATGCAGTTTTACGCTCCTTTTGCCGGTGCTGCCATCGGTGAATATTTTCGTGATTCGGGACGTCCTGCCCTCATTATCTATGATGACCTTTCAAAACAAGCAGTTGCTTATCGTGAAGTATCCTTATTATTACGTCGTCCGCCGGGACGTGAAGCATATCCGGGAGACGTATTTTACTTGCACTCCAGATTATTGGAAAGAGCGGCTAAAATTATCGAATCGGATGAAATTGCAGCAAACATGAATGATTTGCCGGAAGTACTAAAACCCCTTGTAAAGGGAGGTGGTTCGTTAACAGCTCTGCCAATTATCGAAACCCAGGCAGGAGATGTATCGGCATACATTCCTACCAATGTTATTTCCATTACGGATGGACAGATTTTCTTAGAGACTAATTTGTTCAATGCAGGGATTCGTCCTGCCATCAATGTTGGGATTTCAGTATCACGTGTAGGAGGAAATGCACAAATCAAATCAATGAAAAAAGTCGCCGGGACCTTAAAACTCGATCAAGCTCAATATCGTGAATTGGAAGCCTTTACAAAATTCGGTTCGGATGTAGATGCTGCCACAAAAAATGTATTGGAAAAAGGAGCCCGCAACGTAGAGATACTGAAACAACGCCAATACTCCCCCTTGAAAGTAGAAGAACAAATTGCCATTATCTTTTGCGGGGTTAAAGCATTATTACAAAAAGTACCGGTGGGCAGAATTACTAATTTTGAAAAAGATTATATTGAGACCTTGCATGAGCATCATCAAGAATTATTAAATAAACTGAAAGCCGGAGAATTTAATGATCAAATTAGTGGCGAATTAGAAACTGTTTGCAAAGCAGTGGCCAAAAAATATGAAATCTAACATTTATGGGAAGTCTTAAGGAAATCAGAGTCAGAATTGCCTCTGTTCAATCAACTCAAAAAATTACGGGAGCCATGAAAATGGTTTCAGCGGCTAAATTGCGTAAAGCACAAAATGCAATTATCAGTCTTCGTCCGTATTCGAATAAGCTGAATGAAATTTTACAACGGGTATCAGATAATACTATTGCATCTGATGAATTATCTCTTTTTGAGGAACGTCCGATTGAGCATGTCCTTTTAGTAGTTCTTACTTCAAACCGGGGATTGTGCGGAAGTTTTAATGTAAATGTTACTAAAGAAGTCCATAGAGTAATCGAAGAGAAATATGCACAACAAGCTGCTAAAGGAAACGTTCAGATTATCTGCATCGGCAAAAAAGGAAAAGAACAATTATCAAAAAAATATCAGATTCTTCAATCCCACGAAGAGTTGATAGATGCACCGACCTTTTATAAATCTTCAGAAATTGCAACCTATCTCATAAATGAATTTCTGAACAAGAAATTGGACAAAGTAGAAATTATTTACAATCGATTTATTAACCCGGCCACGCAGACCTTGGTAACAGAATCTTTTTTACCGGTAACCCAAACCACTCGAAATTCTAAAAACAATACGAATTCGGATTATATCTTCGAACCGAGCAAAGAGACTATTTTAGAAGAGTTGATTCCCAAAATATTAAAATTACAATTTCATAAAACCATCATTGATTCTATTGCTTCTGAACATGGGGCAAGAATGACCGCAATGCATAAAGCTACAGACAATGCCACTGAAATTCTGAGAGCATTGAAATTAAAATACAACAATGCGCGTCAAACTGCGATTACGACTGAATTGATTGAAATTGTAAGTGGTGCAGAAGCGCTTAATGGATAAAAAGTGGATTGACTCCTTTGTTTTCTAAAAAAAAATCATAAAAAATAAATTTATTCTTCATCATGAATGGAGAATAAATGCTTTTTTAGTATTTTTGCCAACTTAAAAAAATTAAATTCTTAAAGTGTTAATCAAAAAATTAAAAAAAATGAAAAGCAGAACATCAATCACCCGTAACTTACTGATTATATTGTTTGTTTCAATTCTCATTGCAGGCACATCTTGTAAGAAAGAGCAACAAGATGACCCCATCACGAGTGTAACAGATAGAAATGGGAATTCTTACAAAGTTATTGTTCTCGACGAAAAATATTGGATGGCAGAAAATTTAAAATCAACCAAAACATCAAGCGGTTCTTCGATTACTATTGCCACTTCTCCCGTTCAATGGAGTACAACCACTGCATGTTGCAGTTGGTATGCATATAACTCCACTTATACCTATTATCAAGATTGCGGGTTATTATACAATTCTGAAGCAATGAAAAAAAATCCGTGTCCGGAGGGATGGCGCATACCAAGTTCTTCGGAATGGAACAGCATGATCAATTCGTTGGGGGGCACTGCAGTTGCAGGTGGGAAACTCAAATCGACGGATAACAATGCCTATTGGGTAAACAATGTTGGAGCAACTAATTCGAGCAAATTTAATGCATACGGCAGTGGATTCTCAAACAACGGAAATTGTTTGGGTTATCGATCAAGTGCCCATTATTGGACCAGTGATATGTCGACCAGAGAAGTTGCCGCCAATACAACCGGGGTTACGATTGCTGCAGGAAGTACCTCTAATGGTTACAGTATCCGCTGTATTAAAGATATAGAATAATCTTTGATCGAAAGAAAAAAAGTGAGTGTAAAAAATATTTGTCATTTAGTAATTTTAATTAAAAAAAAATCGTATTTTTGCAGTCCCAAAAAAAGGGACTTTTTTATTGAATACTAAAAACTTAAAATAAAATAGATTAAAATTTTTTAATAGTATGCCGACAATACAACAGTTAGTTAGAAAAGGAAGAAAGAAAATGACTTCACAGAGCAAGTCGAAAGCATTAGATTCATGTCCGCAAAAGCGCGGTGTTTGTTTAAGAGTATATACAACGACTCCTAAGAAACCGAATTCAGCCATGCGTAAAGTAGCGAGAGTTCGTATGACCAATGGAAAAGAAGTAAATGCTTATATTCCGGGCGAAGGACACAATTTGCAGGAACACTCTATCGTATTGGTAAGAGGTGGCCGTGTAAAAGACCTTCCGGGTGTTAGATATCATATTGTTCGTGGAGCATTGGATTCTGCTGGTGTGGAAGGAAGATTACAGGGTAGAAGCAAATATGGGTCAAAGAGACCTAAGAAAAAAGCTTAATCCCGCAAAACCCCATTCAGATTAGAATTTCTAATCTTTGAATAGTCCGTCTAAAAAGTAAATGGAGCACTAAAATGGGTGTCTCGAGAGTAAATAAATTATTTATTGAAGATACAATAACATGAGAAAATCAAAACCAAAAAAACGGATTATCCTTCCGGATCCAAAATTTAATGATATTATGGTGACAAAATTTGTCAATAATATTATGTTGGAAGGAAAAAAATCTACTGCATTCAAGATTTTTTATGATGCGATAGATATTATTGAAGAAAAGACCAAAGAAAATGGTCTTGAAATATGGAAACAAGCATTGGCAAATGTAACTCCGGCATTGGAGGTGAAAAGCCGCCGTATCGGAGGAGCTACTTTCCAAATTCCGACCGAATTACGTCCTGAAAGAAAACAATCTGTAGGGATGAAAAACTTAATCAATTTTTCGAGAAAACGTCACGAAAAGACAATGGCTGCTAAATTGGCTGCTGAAATTATGGCTGCATTCAAAGAAGAAGGAGCAGCATTCAAACGTAAAGAAGATACTCACAGAATGGCTGAAGCTAATAAAGCGTTCTCACACTTCAGATTTTAACAATACTAGAAAAGCAGAATTGAAGAGAATGGCAGAAAGGAGTATTCATGTCTGAGGAGTTACTTAAAATCCGAAATATTGGGATTATGGCACACATTGATGCCGGAAAAACAACTACCACCGAACGAATACTTTTTTATACCGGAAAAAACTACAAAATCGGAGAAGTTGACGAAGGTACAGCCACAATGGACTGGATGATTCAAGAACAAGAAAGAGGAATCACCATTACCAGCGCAGCAACAACAGTCAATTGGAAATACCGAAATAACGAATACAAAATCAACATTATCGATACACCGGGACATGTTGATTTTACTGTTGAAGTTGAACGTTCTTTGAGAATATTGGATGGAGCAGTCGCCTTGTTTTGTGCAGTAGGAGGCGTAGAACCACAATCGGAGACGGTATGGAGACAAGCTAATAAGTATCATGTGCCCCGAATTTGTTACGTTAATAAAATGGATCGTACGGGAGCAGATTTCTTTTCTGTGGTGAAACAAATCGCAGGAAAACTTAAAACATCTCCTCTTGCTCTTCAACTCCCTATCGGTGCTGAAGATTCATTCAGCGGTATTGTAGATTTGATAGAAGAAAAAGCTTACGAATGGGATGAAGAAAATCAAGGAATTACCTATCATGAAATTCCGATTCCGACTTTTATGAAAGATGAAGTTGATGAATATCGTCAAATTCTTCTCGAGAAGTTATCAGAGTTTGATGATCTATTGATGGAAAAGTATTTTGATACTCCCGAAGCTATAACTTCGGATGAATTGATTGCAGCAGTACGAAAAGCAACACTATCACAAGCAATTACACCTATATTATGTGGTTCATCATTTAAAAATAAAGGTGTACAAATATTAATTGATGCCATTATCAAATATCTCCCCTCGCCAATGGATGTCCCTGCTATTCAAGGAATAAATCCTAAAACCGAAAAAGCAGAGCCTGTATATCCGGATGAGAAAGCACCTTTTGCAGCTTTAGCATTCAAGATTGCTACCGATTCGTATGTTGGAAGACTTACCTTTATAAAGGTATATTCCGGCACGCTGAAATCAGGAGAGATTGTATACAATGTATCTACAGGAAAACGAGAACGGGTATCCAAAATACTGCAAATGCACTCTAATAAACAAACTCAATTGGAGTCTATTTCAGCCGGGAATATTGCTGCCCTTGTAGGAATGAAAGATATTCACACAGGAGATACGCTTACCGAAGAAAAACACCCAATCCTTTTGGAAAATATTGAGTTTCCCGATCCTGTAATTCAAATTGCCATTGAACCAAAAACTAAAGACGACGAAGATAAATTGATGGCTGCACTCTATAAGTTGGCAGAAGAGGATCCTACATTTGCGGTAAAAATAGATGAAGAGGCCGGACAAACGCTGATAAGTGGCATGGGAGAACTTCACCTCGATATTTTACTCGACCGACTAAGAAGAGAATTTAATGTGTCATGTAATCACGGGAAACCGAGAGTAGCATATAAGGAAGCAATTACACAAACGCTCACTCATAAGGAGACCTATAAACGTCAAACCGGAGGAAGAGGTTCTTATGCAGAAATTGAATTTGTGATTGCCCCTGCTGCCGAAGGTGAAAAAGGACTTAAATTTACCAATCAAATGAAAGGTGGAGCAATTCCTAAAGAATATATTCCAGCCATTGAAAAAGGTTTTAAAACAGCTATGTCTAACGGAAAATTCGGATTTCCTCTTGAAGGTCTTCAAATCACGCTTTTGGACGGAAATGCTCATAGTGTGGATTCCGATTCTCTTTCGTTTGAAATTTGTGCCAAAGTTGGTTTTCGAGAAGCAAGCAGAAAAATATCTTCTATTATTTTGGAACCAATTATGTCACTAGAAATACATACCCCTGATGAATACATCGGTAATGTAACAGCAGATTTGAACAGACGTAGAGCCGTTTTAGATGAGATTGATGCAAAAATTGGCTTTCAAATTATCAAAGCACATGCACCACTTGCTGAAATGTTCGGATATGTCACAACACTTCGCTCTATCTCATCCGGAAGAGCCAGCTATAGCATGGAATTTCTAAATTATGCTCCTGTTCCATCCGATATTCAAACTTATATTCTCAATGTGGGAAGATATGCTCTTTGATTTTTAAAAAAATTGTAATAAAAAAACATACATAATAAAAAAAGTAATAAAACCCTAAATTAATAAAACGTGAGTCAAAGAATCAGAATTAAATTAAAATCATTCGACCATACTTTGGTTGACAAATCGGCGGAAAAAATCGTAAAAACCGTGAATGCCGTTAAGGATGATAAAGTAATGTTAGTAGGACCTATTCCACTTCCTACACATAAAAAGATTTTTACCGTTAACCGTTCCACTTTTGTAAATAAAAAATCCAGAGAGCAATTTGAACTCTCTACTTACAAAAGATTATTGGACATTTACGGAACCACTTCTAAAACGATTGATGCATTAATGAAACTCGAATTACCGAGTGGCGTTGATGTAGAAATTAAAGTGTGATTTTTAAGATTATTTTGCCGATATCAATCTGGTAACTTTACCGGAAGGTAATCGCGAAGCCAAATAGCTTATAATTACTACCGTGAGCAAAACAATCAGGAAGTCTATGCCTGACATTTGCACAGGGTAGTAATTTATTATATAGTTTCCTGTGCCCCCTCCGATTTTAATAAGATGAAACGTTTGTTGAATGAAACAAACGATAAATCCAAGGAGCATTCCTAAGACTCCACCCACAAAAGAGACAAACATTCCTTCCATTACGAAGATTCTGTAAATAAACTTATCGGAAGCTCCCAATATTTTCAATACTTCAACATCTTCTTTCTTTTCAATAATAAGCATTCCTAAAGTGCCCACTATATTAAAAGCCGCCATCAATAAGATGAATGAAAGGATTAAAAAGACAACCAATTTTTCATTTTTAATGGTTTTAAAAAGAATTTCTTCTTGTTCATACTGATCTTTTACATGAAAACGGGGACCTGCAAATTGTGCAATCTTATTTTTTACTCGTGGTATATTTGCTTTGTCAACCAGTTTAACTTCAAGAGAGGTAACTTCACCTTCATATTCCATCAGACTTCTCGCAAATCCAAGAGAACAGAACAAAAATTCCTCATCATAATGAGAATAGGATGCGAAAACTCCTGATGGGACCAGAAAACGAGTATTAAAAGCTTCCGTAGGATTTATTAAGTGTTTTTTGGTTCTACGAGGATAGTAACATTTCATCATTTGAGAACTATTCAGGTTTACCTGTAATACGCCTGCTACCCCAGCCCCCAAAACTGCATAATCAATTTGATTGGTTTGAAGCGTAAAATTACCATCTATCAATAACGAATCTAACTGTAACACATCCGGATAATCAACGCTCACTCCTTTCAGACGTACTAAAGATTGACGGTCTCCATAGTTTAAAAGGACCATATCAGACACCACTTCATGAACTGCAACCACCTCCTCAAGTTCAGAAACTTGTTTTACCAAAGCATAATCTATGGAGAATGATTTCCCCTCTTTCAATGAGATTTGTAAATCAGGATTGAAACTATTCACACTGCCGGTTATCAACTTTTCCATACCGTTAAAAACAGACAGAACAATAATTAATGCTGTGGTACCGGCCATAATTCCCACCGAAGAAATAATGGAAATAATATTTACCATATTATGTTTCTTCCTCGAAAACAAATATCGCAATGCTATAAAAATTGCTGTTTTAAATTGAAACTTTTTCAATTAATTATGATTTCAACAGTTTTTCAATATTTTCAATATAATCAAGAGAATCATCAACAAAAAACTCCAATTGCGGGATGATTCGTAGTTGATTTTTTACTTTCTGTCCTAAGCGAAAACGAATATCCTTCGTATTGATTCGCACGGCCTTCATGACGGCATCATGATCATCGGAATTAAATATACTTAAATAAGCTCTGGCAATGGAAAGATCTTTGGTTACCGTTGCTTTGGTAACCGTAATCATACATCCGTAAACAGGCAATCCATCTTGTCTAAAAATATCTGCCAACTCTTTTTGAATTAATTTGGCTATTTTTTGTTGTCGTGTCGAGTCCATAATTTTTGAATTAAAGATAAATTTAAAGAGGGATTTAAAGAATACAAAAATACATAAAAAAGTAAATCAAAAAAAGGGAGAAGAGAACAATACAGGACTTTATCCGATTGCAAGAACAAGCATCATATCTTTAACTGTTTGATAAAAAAACTGAAAAGAGAGTTCTTCCGTCTCCGTTTTAATTACTCCTTTTCCTTTTCCCTCAGAAAGTTCGTGAATATTAATTTGTTGGGCAAAATCCAAATTTTTAACTTCATACAACTTATAGGCCGCTTCTTTAGCCCCCCAAAGAATATGTACTTGCTCCTCATCACATACATCAAAGTGATTGATTTCAAAAGAATTTAAAAACTTATGATACAGAGTTTTAATTTTAGGCGTAATTTTTTCGATATCCACTCCAATTTTATAGTTTTCAGAGATAGCGGCAGCGGCATACGAAGCTGTATGAGCAAATGAAAGGTTATGAGTTGAAATTTTCGGGGATCCATTGGGAGAATAGACGACTTCCTCGTAGGAGTTCAATAGTTGAGACAAGGCGCATCGACAACCCAATTTCTCCAATCTTCGTTTAAGAAGTTTCATGGAGCGAATTTCTGTTTCTTCCGTTGCAGAGAGAGGAAGTTCTTTAAAAAGAGACTCTTCCGTCTCTGTAATGTGCCACACACATAGAGAGGCGAAAGAGTCAACATGGGTTTTAATAATTTTTGGCATTCAATAGCTTCAATTAATTTCCCCGTTCTTTATCTTTAATTTTTTTTAATTGCCGTTTAAGGGCATCTACTGCATTGTCTGCAGCTTCTTCAAAGGTTTTGGCCGTTTTTCCCGAAATTGCGTCATATCCTCTGATTTTCAAACGGATTTCAACAATTTTATTTTCGGGTTTTTCCGTATTTTCGAGTTTTAAAGTTACATCAGCACCGATAATTCCATCATAAAGTTTAAACAATTTTTCTACTTTCTCGGTAATAAAATTCTCCAATTTTTGATCTGATTTAAAGTGTACGGACGAAATGTTTACATTCATAAAAACCTCCTTTTTTTATGCCCGCGGATGGGCTTGTTTATAGATTGATTTTAATTTTTCAATAGAGTTATGGGTATATACTTGGGTCGCAGCCAAACTTGAATGACCTAAAAGTTCTTTAATGGCATTGATATCTGCGCCTCTGTTCAACATGTGCGTTGCAAAGGTGTGGCGAATAATGTGCGGACTCTTCTTACTCAAATTCGTAACCATGTCAAGATATTTGTTTACTATCCTATAAACGGCTTTAGGGTACATTTTATTGGATATATTTGTAACAAATAAATAATCCTTTTGGTTTAATCCGTCAAAAAAATCTTCTTTTTGGGCAATATAAAAAACTAAAAGTTCTTTCATCGTTTTTCCAAAGGGAATGATTCGCTCTTTATCTCGTTTTCCTAAGACTTTAACCGTACTTTCATACAAATCAATATCCGAATGTTTGAGATTGATTAATTCAGAAAGACGCATTCCGGTCGCATAAAAGAGTTCCAAAATGGTTCTGTCTCTGATTCCTTCAAAACTATCAGGAAATAAATCCCGGGAAAAAAGAAAGGATACTTCTTCTTCTTCTATATAAACGGGAAGACGTTTTTGCACTTTTAAACATCGAATTTGCAGCATAGGATTTTTCTCTACTGTTCCTATTTTGAGATGATAATTATAAAAGGATTTCAGGGCACTAATTTTACGATTTACGCTCCTTTCATCAATATTATTTTCTAATAAATCTACCATCCATATACGAATTAATGGTGCTTCTATGGAAGAAATATCAATATTTTTCAATTTTTCTCCAATAATTTCGGGATCGGGATTTTCAGCAATTTCCGGAAAAAGAATAAAAATATAATAAGTAAAAAACTGCTTTAAATCATTGCCATAAGAAGTTATCGTGTGTGGGGAAACACGCTTTTCGAATTCTAAATAATTGAGAAATTTCGTGATTACATCCATACTTCAACTTAATCAACAAGCAAATATAGTAAAATTTAGATAATAAAAAAAAAGTTATCCGTATTTGGATAACTTTTTTTCTGCAAATTTATTTTCGGGCTATTATTCTTCTTGTTTGTTTAATAACTGCTGAATATAAATCGCTTTTAATTTTTGCTCCCTTTTGATAATACTTGGTTTTGTAAATTTCTGACGATTTCTCAACTCTTTTACAACACCGGTTTTTTCAAATTTTCTTTTTAATTTTTTAAGGGCCCGATCTACGGTTTCGCCTTCTTTAACGGGAACAACGATCATAAAAATACCTCTTTCTTTGTTAAATTAATATTTTAAATTACAGGGTGCAAAGATACATCTTTTTTTTTACTCTCAATAAAAAATAAAACAATTATTCATAATTCATATATAATATACAATCAAGGAGATAAACACGGGGAAACCGGCACGCCAAAAAAATAATATTATCAAATTTATTGTTGTCCGGTAAAAAACAGAGAAAAATCAAACAAAAGTACTTGATAATCAAGTGCACGATTTTGTTTTTCAAAAAGCAAGCCCCCTAATCAAAAAGAGTTAGCTCTGGTGGTCACAATATAATTTGCCACGAAGCACGCGCGTCGGCCCGGCAAAAAGCAGAGGCGGCGGTGCTGTGAATGACAAACAGCTTAGCGGTTCTTGCAAAACCGCTTGTCGTTTCCTTGTTTTGTTAGAACCGCTAAGCTGCTTGGCAGAGCGGGCGGCATTCTTTTTACCTTGATTTTTTGGTCCTTTTGTATCAAGACAAAAGTACGAAAGAGAAAAAAGAAAATTTCGATAATTCTTTTAGGAACTTTTGGTCGCAAGCCTTCCGCGAGGTCGTACATTATTTTTGGGGACAATTATTTTTTACCGGACACCAATATTTTTTAATAAATATTTTTTTTAAGATTTTACACTTAACATATTATATTAATTATCTTTGCAACTTAAAATTTAAAAAATGAAAAAAATTATTCTACTATGGGTGATTATCCTTTTAGGAAATATCATCTACGGACAGTCTCATCATTATCCCGAAACTTTGCAAAAAATTGCAGTTCTGAAAGGAGAAGGTGCTATTATTAATATCAAAACGGATTATCAAATTCCGGCAGCTCATTTTTTTGAAAAATATCAACTCTATTTTGGATTGGGGAATTATGATGAGATGAGAGAAATATATGTTTCACCAACTCGAAACGGAAAAGCGCATCATCGTTTACAACAGTATTTTGACCAAATTCCCGTTGACGGAGCTCAACTTATTTTACATGAAAAAAATGCAAAAGTGTATCGGGTAACCGGAGCTATTGTATCGGGATTATCGCTTAATGTAACTCCAAATCTTACAAAAGAAGAAGTAATTATTATTGCATTAAACAACTCCAAAGCAGATCGTTATGCTTGGCAGTCTCCATCTATGGAAGCCGACCTCAAAATCATTCGCAAAGACACAACGGCCACCTACTACCCTACTCCCACTTTAGAAATTTATGACAAAGAACATTCTTTTATGGCCAAAAACTATCGTTTGGTCTATAAAATCACTTTATCTGTCATTGCACCTGAAATTTGTACCGAAATTTATTATGTAGATGCCAATAATGGAGAAATTGTGCATCATTTCACAAAAAAGGCTTCAGCCAACATCGAAGTTCAAGCAGTTACCCGATATAACGGAGAACAAACCATCACAGTTGACTCATTGGCAAGTAATCTTTATATGTTTCGCAGCAACTCCCGCGGAGCCGGAGACGGAATCCTTACCAAATCAATGAACAATGAAGGAGATTTGATTTATGTTCCGCTTGAAAATGCCATTGATTTATATGAAGCCGATGCTTATTTTGACAGTGATGTAATCGCCAATTCTGCCCATTACGGAGCAGAAATAACTTATGATTACTATTATTACACTCATGGTCGGAATAGTTATAACAATCAAGGGACTCAGCTTTTAAGTTACGTACATACGGGACAGAATATGCAAAATGCATTTTGGAACGGAACTGCGATGTTTTATGGAGACGGAGTAAATAATTACCCCTTTACTTTCATATCAGTTTGTGGACATGAAATCACGCATGGCGTTACGGAATACTCTGCCAATTTGGTGTACCAAGATGAGCCCGGAGCGCTCAATGAATCATTCAGCGATATTTTTGGAGTGATGGTTCATCGCTACGCTACCGGACAACTGCAATGGACTATCGGAGAAGAATTGAATAGTCCTTTCCGCGATTTGTCTGATCCCAATCGATTTGAAAATCCGGATACATACCTTGGAAACTATTGGGTCTCCGGCACAGAAGATTACGGCGGAGTTCATACCAACAGCGGTGTCGGCAATTATTGGTTTTACTTGCTGACCGTTGGCGGAAGTGGAGTTAATGATATGGGAACTTCATACGAAGTAACCGGAATCACTCCTGAAAAAAGCGAATTAATTGCGTACAGCCTTTTAACCGAATATTTAACACCTTATTCCGATTATCAAGAAGCCTGTTTATATTCTTTGGAAGTGGCAGAAGACCTGTTCGGCACATGCTCTATGGAACAATATGCTGTGGCACAAGCATGGGCCGCGGTCGGACTCGGCTATCCTTTCAGCGACTCTGTCATTCACATCACTTCCGTTGTAACACCGGTAACTGATTGCGCCCTGCAAAATGAGGAATCGATTACCCTTGATCTGCTTTATAATAGTTGCAATGACACGCTTCGTGTCGGCACAAAACTCTTTTTTAAAGTTCAGGTAAATCAATCATTAGACATTTTTGATACGCTCGTATTAAACCAGGATGTTGCTCCCGGACCATTTACAGTAACATTGCCCAGCGGTTATGATTTTTCTGTTCCCGGAGAGTACCGACTTGATCTTTCTTTGGGATTAAATAGTGATGTGTATACCTCAACATATACCAATTATCGTTTTACCAACCGCGTATATCAGAACAGTGATTTCGGGGTATCTGAAATTATTGCTCCAACTTCTTCCTGCCATTTGGATGAACAAACTCCTGTAATTGCAAATATCATTTTCAATGTTTGTGACCAGACGGAACCTGGTGATACGGTAGTAATTTCTTTTACCATCAACGGAGCCAATAAAATCACCGAAGTTATTGAGCTCACCGAAGCCATGACATCGTCAGATACGCTTGAATATACATTCACACAAGGGGGAAATTTTACCTTAGCAGCTCAAAATACACTTCGTGTATTCACCGAAAACAGCAATGATTTGAATACTGCCAATAATAACGTCACCAAGGAGGTCTATAAACCAAAATTCCTTAATCAAATCTCATCCGTCACTTTTGATCAAACGGGAGATCAGGATTATTTTTATGTTGATACCAATAAATACTCCAATGCTTATGCCTATACTCTACCCGACTATTCCGACAGAAGAGTACTCAAAATGACAGCCAAAGGAGATCCTATGGGATATATGAATAGTTTAGAATTTCCTTCAGATGATGACATTTGGGAATATAACAAAGAGATGGACAGTGAAGCTCATTTTTGTATTGATGCAACGGATTATCAGGAGTTGGCATTGGCATTTAATTTAAAACAAACTTCAGGAAAAGACACCTATGCTATGTTGCTTGGAGGGTCAATACCGGATTCTTATGATTTGAGCTATTCAAGCATGTTGAGATTATTAGTTGATAATGAGCCCATCAGTGAAACTTTTATTCCGAATCTTGCATCAACTGATCCATTTCAACAAAAGGTGATAGATCTTACTCCTTACACAGGAGATGTGTTTATGCTTACCTTCCAATCTAAATGCCTGGCTGCAAATATGACCTATTATTTCCAGAATTTCATATTGGACAATGTATATATTGATAATATTGCCCTCTGGAACAGCGTAAACATCCCCTGTTATCAATCGGGCGTAACTTATAGCGGATATATCTATCCGAATCCTAATAATGGAAAATTTATCCTCAATATTGAAACTTCTGAAGCAGAAGAGGGACTTATTCTTATTTCCGACATTACCGGGAGAATGGTTTATCGGCAACCTTGTTACTTAAACGGGGGGATTCAAAGCATGGAAATTAATGCAGGACAACTTGAAACAGGAATTTACTTAATGGAAATGAGTACCTGCAAAGGCAAACTAGTTCAAAAGATTGTGGTACAATAACCAATTACATCAGAGAAACTTCAATAATTGTCGCTCAAAGGGTCAACACTCAGCCAAATGCTTATATCCGAGTTGTAGTAGCGTGCGCCGAAGTAAGAGTATCCCGTTCTTCGCACTGTCCGTTACCCACGAAGTAGAACCTATATGGTCGGGGTGGTAGAAGTAGCGGAGCTTTTCGGGGGTGTTCCGAAAAATTGGGGTGCTTCTCTCTTCGATGGATGGTTGTTTTTGCATTGGGAGCATGGGGTTATTGGGGACAAATATAGGAGGTTTTTTGTTAAAAGTAAAAAATGTTTTTTCCCATTTTTTTTGATAATTTTCTCAGAAATCTTTTTGTATTTAAATTGTCTTGATACTCATCCGTATTGGGTTTTTTATTAATCCTAAGATTTCTAAAGATATTTGAAAAAAACAAATTTTTATTCTTTGAAATGCCATAAACCCTTATAGTAGGGATTATCTCTATCATTTCATTTGAAAAATTTGTATCATTATTTTTAAAAAAATCAGAACACAATAATATTTCACAGTAAAAACTAAAAGAAAATTTTTCTTGAGGCTTTAAAAGTACTCTTGTGAATGGATCTATCAAAGAAATAAATTGAAAAGTATAAAACTTATTATCATAACAAAAAATATATCCAAATTCCCATTCTCTATATTCTATTAATTGAAATGTATTACTCTCATTGGTGATTGAAATGTAGAATTTACCATCGGGGCCTGTGTCTAAAAAAGAGTCAAAATGTCTTTTAGAAAAATCTTTAGCCAAAATACATGATATATTACTTATTACTAAAGTATCTATCTCTATTTTCAGTTGAGCGAACGTTCTAAGTCCAATAAATAAGACAAAAACAGTTAAAAGAATTTTTTTCATTAGATAATTTTAAAAGTTTAGGCCATATTTTATTCCATACTTTTTAACCCCTTTTTGATATTCAGGACGTGTCTTAGAAAAAGAAGAATGTTCTTTTTGAGCATTTATAGCTCTTTCTTCTGTTTTATTTTCGTTACCTATGTTACCTGATTTAATATCTTTTTCATGCTGTTCTTCATGTGAAAACATGTTTACTATTTCATTAAAATGATCTGATACTTTGGTTCTTTTATTCCCTTCTATTTTTATTTCTATATGAGTGGGTGTATTACCAGTTGCATTAATTCTCATTCCACCGCTTTCTCCATTATCTTCAGCCTTGTTCATAGCTTGTAATTTACAATCTGTTGTATTATAGTGTCCATAAATTTTCAATGCTACCTCATCAGATATATTTGATTCTGAAACAACATTAGAAAATAAAATTCCTAAATCTTGATTAATGGTTTCAAATTCATCTTCTGAATTTTCATTAAAGATCATTTTTGTATTATCCCAATTTTCTTGAGACATGACTCTCACAAAGTCTGTTTTAGAAAAATCTGATCCTAAATACACCCCATTTTCATTAAAATAATCATCCTCACCATTCGGGTCAATCCTCATTATTGGGTTATTGCTACAATATACATAATTCGATTGATTCGGGTATTTGTCGCTCAAAGGGTCAACAGATAGCCAGATGCTTATATCCGAGTTGTAGTAGCGTGCGCCAAAGTAAGAGTAGCCCGTTTCGCCATCCCGTTCCTTGCCGCTGAAGGTGTAGCGGCTGTTCCACGTGGTGCTCCGCTGGTCTAAGAAAGGTTCGCCGAACCGACGCAGGCAGTGAGCGTGATGAAAAACCTGTTTTTCATTACCGAACGCCAAGGAGGAAAAAAAGCGAAGCTTTTTAGCTGGAAGATATTCGCAATACTGTATTCCGTTCTTCGCACTGTCCGTTACCCACGAAGTCGAACCTATATGGTCGGGGTGGTAGAAGTAGCGGAGGGTTTCGGCGGTGTTCATGGAAATGGGGTTGCTTCTCTTTTTGACTGTTGCTTGTTGTTTCATTGAAGGATATGAGGGAATTTTGGAGACAAATATAAGTTTTTTTGGTTATGTGAACATATTTTTTTGAATATTTTTTGGGTGTGCAGGCTTCACATCACGCAGAAAAACGGACAAACTCCTTCTTTTTCGGTTCTCTGTTTTTCTCTTTTTTTTACCTTTGCAACCCTTTGAGAATAAAGGATTTCAGAAAACCACTAAATCGTCTAAACGTTTTCAGCAAATCGTCTAAACGTTTTCAACAAATCGTCTAAACGTTTTCAACAAATCGTCTAAACGTTTTTATAACCCCTATTTTACATCCTCTCAAATCGTAAATTATTGAGCATTTCCCGCAAATCAATTCCCGGACGGAATGTGATTTTTTTGCTCTTTATCATACCTGAATGAAACTTATCTGCTGTTTCGGCACCCTCGCTGCTTACGCTGATTTGGAAAGAACCAAAATCGCCGAAGCGTACAATTTGGCCTTCTGCCAAACGCTCTGACATTAACTGTGTTAACGATTCCAAAACCGCCAGCGTATCGGCTGTATTTACCGTGCTGCGTTGTGAGATTTCTTTGCCCAATGCCTTTAACGTGATTTCGCCTACACTTTTGCATTGTGCATAAAACTTCTTGGGTGCTTCGGGATTACTTGGGTTCCCTTTCGCTGTTACTACATACTTAACTGACATAATGCTTTAATATTAAATTAATAAATCGGTTTATTAGATAAACTTTTTATTTCATATTTTGTTGGATTCTGTGGTTGGTTAAAATGTTTATTTTGTTGTCCTATTTTGAGGAACTATTATACTTTGCAAGGAAAATGTCCCCGTGAATGATTTAAAATAACTGAAAAATTAAAAAATCTTCTTCACATATTGCTTCTATCAATTCTATATATTCAGCATTATATCCTTTTTGTTTCAATAACTTCATTTCATTCAATATTGTTGTCTTATCTTCAATAATTGATCTGTAATAATAATATTGACTTAATGCAAAAGATAATGTATTCTGTAAAATAAATGATATATTATCATTTTTACACAATGTATCTATTCTGCTTTGGTTCGCAATAATAAAAGGAGCTATATCTTCTATAATAAAATATACGTATTGATCTCGTTGAATAGAGTCCCCTTCATACAAACTTTTCATAGCATAAAACCTTTTCAAAAGGATTGTCTTGTAATAAGGATAAAAATCCAATAATGAATCGCTAATAGAAGGAATATAGGCTATTCCTGCATCATAATCATGCTTAACAGATAAAACGCCAAGTTTGCGTGTTATTAGTAATACTTCATATTTGGGACATTTGGGAATCGCAATTTCTATATAATATAGAGCTGAATCAAGTTTAGCAGTATCTCCATACATCTGAAATTCAAAAATTAATTCGGAGCTCATAGTATTATACTGCTCACAAAAGGCATCCTCTTGTGCAGAAGAACTATAAAATAGCAAAATACAAAACATAATAATTAAATAGTTTTTCATTATATTTATTTTATAAGAGAATATTTCATTAGATTAAAATTTATTTTTATAGGACGAGCATTAAATTGTAAATTAGGATTTGGAGCTCCTGTTGAAATAGTTGCCGTCTGAAAATTCATCCCTGAAGTGATAGAACTAGCCGGATACATAACAGAAGCAGAGCTGATAGTTGAACCTGCAGGAATACAGTATGAAGATGTAGGTGCTCTAAGCGGGCTATATGTTGTTTTCCCATCAACAGTTATTCCTAATGCTCCTTTATAATTCAATTTTGCATCATCATTTGTCCCCATATTTAGAGCTATCAAATAGGCCTCAAACTTCACCCCTTCAAAAGTTTTTCCAGCTGCATTGGTTGACGTTCTATTTTCAGGATTATAAGACACAACTGCTGAAACATTCAATGTCCCTGTCACTTCCGATTTTGCATACATGGGAGCAGCTTTACCTGTAGTATGATCACCAGCAAAGCCACCGGCAAATCTTTTCACACTCTGATTTTGATTGCGAGAGTCAAGATTTAAATCTGTTAAAATATCGTTATCATTCTTACCAATGTATTTATATCCTACGGGAGTATTTTCAGCGGAAGTAACATTATCATTCCATTCGTATTGTCCTGTTTTTATATTTTTAATCCAATCTAAATTATCTTCTCCTTCCCGCCCATCCGGATCAGTAATTCTAATAGGATTATTATAACAATAATTGTATGGAGACCACCCAGGGGACTTGTCGCTCAAAGGGTCAACACTCAGCCAAATGCTCAAATCCGAGTTGTAGTACCTCGCTCCGAAATAAGAGTAGCCCGTTTCGTTATCCCGTTCCTTGCCGCTGAAGGTGTAGCGGCTGTTCCACGTGGTACTCCGCTGGTCGAGGAAAGGTTCGCCATACGGTAAATATTCGCAATACTGTATCCCGTTCTTCGCACTGTCCGTTACCCACGAAGTAGAACCTATATGGTCGGGGTGGTAGAAGTAGCGGAGGGGTTCGGGGGTGTTCCGAAAAATTGGGGTGCTTCTTGCTTCTATGGTTGCTTGTTTTTGCATTGGAGGATATGAGGGTTATTGGGGACAAATATAGGGGATTTTTGTTAAAAATGGAAGCGACTATTTTTATTTGTTGATAGTTTTCTTTATTTGTTATCCTAAAATAGGGGGTCATTATAACAATAGATGCTTGTTAGCACAAATCCTAAAATAAATTCACTTTTTTCTTCCATAATTTGGGGCGTTTTGTGTAAACCTATTTTAGGACGAGACAATCTATGGTAATTTATGCAATGGAAAAATTTGAACAATAATGTATGATGGGAGGATTGAACACTCTTTTCTTCTTTTTTGCTTTCTAATAATAGTTGCTTGACTCATTCTTTTATATGAATATTCATCCAGAAAAGGTATAAGATTAGCATATTCCGAGGTATCTTTTGCTGTTTCCCAAATAAAATCATAAAGAATTTTATTTGTCTCATAATCAAAAATTTTCAAAATTTCCGCTTTTGTTTTCAGCAATACATCTGTTTTTTTTTTGTAATACAAATCAACTTGTATTACTGCTTTTATCTTTTTGTCAATCAGATTAGTATATAATGTATCTTCAGAGAAGGTATAATAATAGCCACAACTATTAGGCCTAATGTAATAGAATGTATCTCTAAGTCTCTCAGATTGAGTATAGGTCATGTTTATTATCAATAATAAACAAACGGTTGTAAGTAATTTTTTCATCATTATTTATGGCTTTTGATTGGATAAAAATCTTTAACTAAGTTTTTTTTACGTCCAGGTAAAGAAATAGGATACTTATTGTATATCCCCGTTCTATTCACTGCAGAATAAGATTTAAAACCTTTTACTACATTATCAAAATTCTTATTGAAGTCATCTTCTGTCATTTCTGTGCATAGCAAGAAACCCAAAGAAGAGTCTTTTATCTCATTAAAAGATTTTGAATTTGGATCTTTTTTAGGGGTAACCATTCCTAACAATGCCCCGCCAGGTAATTCTAATTCTTTACAAACTATTGACTCAAACAGATATGCTTCTACCTCATTTTCAATACTAGCTCCTCCTTGATTCATATCATACTGATAATTATGAAATAGCTCGTGCATATCATAATTTATTTCATTATAGCCATTATAATGAACTCCACTCGAATGTGCATGAGGCTCATCTGTTTTTCCTCTCTTATTATCCATTGTATAAGTTTTCTTTGAACCTATAAGTCTGTCAAGAAGTTTTGCTCCTGCCTTAGAAGCATAAATTTTATTATAGTTTGCAACTTTTTTACTAATAAATTTATCATCACCCTCATACTCCATATTAGCGGTATACGTTATAGATTCTCCATTATCTCCTTTAATCACTATCTTCCTCCCATCCGGGTCCACCAAAATAATAGGATTATTGGCACAATAAGCATACGGAGTCAAGTTCGGGTACTTGTCACTCAAGGGGTCAACACTCAGCCAGATGCTTATATCCGAGTTGTAGTACCGTGCGCCGAAGTAGGAGTACCCCGTTTCGTTATCCCGTTCCTTGCCGCTGAAGGTGTAGCGGCTGTTTTCGGGGGTGTTCCGAAGTGCTTGATTGCTTCTTGCTTCAACGGTTGGTTGTTTTTTCATTGGGGAAACACGGAGGGTTATTGGGGACAAATATACGAGGTTTTTGTTAAGTAAAAAATATTTTTTTGAATATTTTTGGGGGGTGTCTCGGCGTCCGGCTATAAGTCCGCAAAGACGGGAAGAAATGTTCGGTCCTTTCGGGGTCGCATGTTCAACAACTTAATCAATTCTGAAATACAATCGGTAGGAATGCAAATGTAACGGGTAGGAATAGAAATGTAACCGGTAGGAACGCAAATGTAACCGGTAGGAACGCAAATGTAACGGGTAGGAATGCAAATGTAACGGGTAGGAATAGAAATGTAACTGGTAGGAATAGAAATGTAACCGGTAGGAACGCAAATGTAACGGGTAGGAATGGAAATGTAACCGGTAGGAATAGAAATGTAAGTCGAAGCAGACACCCTCGGCAAATAAGCAGCCGCTCTCGGCAGATAAGCAGACACTCTCGGCAAATAAGCAGGCACTCTCGGCAGATAAGCAGACACTCTCGGCAAATAAGCAGGCACCCTCGGCAAATAAGCAGGCACCCTCGGCAAATAAGCAACCCACTGCGACACATAAGCAACCAAAATGCAGGTTATTGTCCCGACAGGGAGAAAAGCCCGGTAGAAAAAATCACCGCAAAGGCGCTAAGACGCAAAGGTTTTGCCGTCCCCCGCGTGAAGCGGTAGGTGGAAAGCCCGCAAAGACGGGAGGCGATGTGGACGCTGCTGCAAAAGAGCGACCGTAGGAAGCTCCTTTTGCAGCTTTGCGGACACACGACTACCGGCTGCGGACTTGGAACCGGACGCTGGCGGCGAAGCCGACACGCCCAAAAGAAAAAAAAACAGGATATTCCGAAAAACATCCTGTTTCATATATAAATTCAAATATTAGAACTATTTAGCTACTTTTTCGAGCCATCTTAACATGAAGAGCATTACGCTCATGGAGATAAGACAAGCTACAACAAAGACTGTCCATGTAGCCCAAATCGGGATGTGTTCATAAAGAATTGCACCGATGAAAAGGAGCTGATTTCCAACTGCAGTAGCACATAACCACAATCCTTGCATCATACCCTGATATTTTGGAGGAGCTACTTTAGAAACAAAAGAGATGCCGAGGGGAGAGATAAATAATTCAGCCACGGTAAGGATAAAATAGGTTCCTATCAACAAGAACGGAGTAATACGTTGGAGATCGTTTAAACCGCCTTGTGCCTGTACAGAGGTAAAAGCAGGAAGTCCCATAGAGCCGATAGCCATTACCACGTATGCAATAGCGGCAATCAACATCCCGATAGCAATTTTCTTGGGGGTGGAAGGTTCTTTGCCTTTTGCACGGAGCCAACCAAAGAAAGCCATAATAACGGGTGTCAGAAATACCACAAAGAATGGGTTCATTGATTGGAAGAGTTCTGCTCCTTCAAGGGTTGTAAAGCCAAGGTTGAGTCTAATTTGGCTTAAATCGGTATAATCTCGGGCGAAGAAGGTTAAGGTTAATCCGTTTTGATGGAAAGAAAACCAGAAGAAAATCACTACTGCAAAAACTGCAAAGAGAGCATAGAGACGTTGTCTAACTTCAGCAACGCTCATTTCGCCTTCAGCAACACCAACCGCTTTATTTTTATCGGCAGGATTGGGGAATTTTTTCTTATTGGCCAAGTAGATTACCAAAGAAATAGCCATCGCAAAAATAGCTACGGCAAAGGCATAGTGAAAACCGGTAGCAAATACATTAAGATAATCGTGTGCAAAAACGGTAAGGTCTGTGCCTTTAGCACCGGCATTAACTGCCAATTCTTGATAACGAACGAGGGCTTCGCCCTGTAATGTACCACCCAAATGTTGGTGACAGAGTGCCGGGAGGTCGGGGTTGTATTGAAAACCGTGAGAAGTTACCCACCAGTTACGAACACCTACTGCAGCCAACGGAGCAAAAATAGCACCCACATTGATAAACATGTAGAACCATTGGAAACCGGAATCTCTCATTTGAGAGTATTTGGGATTGTCGTACATTTGGCCTACCAATGCTTGCAAGTTCCCTTTAAACAAGCCGTTACCAAAGGCAATGACGAAGAGTCCCAGACAGGTCATGGTGAGGAAGAATATAAACTTATCTGCCGGCACAGGAGTTCCTGTGGGGATGGCTATAAGAAAATACCCTATTGCCATAAGAATAAGTCCCACCAAAATAGTTCCTTTAAAATTCTTGGTTTTATCGGCAATTAAGCCGCCGACAAAAGCGAGCACATAAATAGAAAAGTAAAAAATGGAGTAGATCAATCCTGCTTCACCACCGGTGAGTCCAAATTTTGCCATGAGAAATAAAGACAAAATCGCCATCATCGTGTAGAAACCGAATCGTTCGCCCATGTTGGCAAGTGCAGCTGCCAGCAATCCTTTTGGGTGATTTTTAAACATAATAATTAGTTTTTAATGATTAAATAATTGTTTTGTTCGATTTTTTAAGCGGCAAATTTAATAAAAAAAAGAAAGCAACCAACTTTTGCACCAATTTTATATCAGAAGATAAAAAGCTTTTTAATTATTTGTATTTTTGCACGTACTAAATTTAAAGTAATTATGATTTTGAGTGTTGCACAGATTCGGGCAAGTGAACAATGGACGATGGAGCAGGAGGCAATTTCGTCACTTGCGCTCATGGAACGCGCGGCTACCCGATTTACCGATACCTTGAAATCAATACTCCTATTGGATGATTATGATGGCATTTTTATTTTTTGCGGTCCCGGCAATAACGGAGGGGATGGGTTTGCCATTGCCCGGCTTTTAGCCGAGGAGCAGTTGCCTGTAACAGCCATTTCCGTTAGCGAGCAAGAGCAACACAGTCCCGATTGTGCGCATAATCGGGAACGTTTCAAGGAATTGACTTCCCGAAACAGCCGTGCCGCTTTGTTGTCTTTTTCGGGCTCTGTTGAACTTTCGCAACACCCTTTAATAATAGATGCCATTTTCGGAATCGGCATTTCGAAACCCGCGAAGGGCTATTATGCAGAAGCAATAGACTTTATAAACCACCTCAACGCAACCATAGTAGCAGTTGATGTGCCTTCCGGTCTTTTTCCCGATAACCATACTCCGGAGCACCATCCGGTTGTTCGTGCCACTTTAACTTTAACTTTTCAATGGCTCAAGCAAGCTTACGTGATGCCGGAAAATGCTCATTCTGTAAGAAAATGCACCATTGTAGATATCGGGTTGATACTCCCCGACGGGACAAAACCAATCGCCAAGCTGATTGACCGTGAGACGGCCTCCTTATTTTTACGCACACCCCATCTTTTTGACCATAAGGGAAGTAATGGACACGGTTTGCTGATTGCGGGCTCGGAGACAATGCCGGGAGCCGCTATCCTTGCCGCACGAAGTGCCCTGCGGGGCGGAATCGGGAAAGTTACTGTCCATACGGCTAAACGAAACACTTTGCTTCTGGCCGGAGCCGTTCCTGAAGCGATTTGGAGTCCCGACCGAGAGGAGCAATGTTTTTCCGGAATAGAACTTTCGGACAGTCCGTACCACAGCATTGCGGTTGGCCCGGGCATCGGCCGACACCCCAAAACAGTGAGCGGTCTCAAAAACCTGCTGGATGATATTCACTCCCCTATTATTTTAGATGCGGATGCGCTCAACATTTTAGCGGAACACAAGACCTACTTGGCCTATTTGCCGCAGAATAGCATTTTGACGCCCCACTTCAAAGAATTTGAAAAGTTGAACGGGAAAGCCGATCATGACTTCCATCGTTGGGAAAAGTTACAGCAATTCGCGGTTCGATACGGAGTAATTATGATTTTGAAAGGGGCTTACAGTGTGATTGCCCTTCCCGACGGCAAATTACTGGTCAACACCACCGGCAATCCGGGGATGGCCACGGCGGGCAGCGGAGATGTGCTCACCGGACTTCTTTTGGCACTGGCCGCGAAGGGCTACTCTTGTTCGGCCGCAGCCGTTTTAGGAACCTATATTCACGGATTGGCCGGAGATTTTGCTTTGGAACAACAATCATGGGAAAGTCTTATTGCCTCGGACATTATAGATAATTTTGGAAACGCTTTTAACTACATACGCCATGAAGAATAATATTTTATTACTATGTACGATTTTCACCTTGACTTCTCTTTTCGTTCAGGGACAAGGGTACAAAATCAACTTTTCTCACGACAAGACAGCGCATGACTCTCTCTGTTTTCAGAAATACAATGGGACCGCTTTTGTAACCCAACAGCGGATTGCCAATAGTCCAGCTGTGGTATTCAAAGGCAAAGAGTTGCTCACACCGGGCATGTATCAAATCACGGGAGATTCCGTAACCTTGGCTGAAATTATCATTTCCGGTTCTGAAAAGATAGACCGTTTGTCCATTTCGGTCAGTGGCGAAGATATTGTTTTTGAAAATAGTCCCGAGAATACTGCATACGTTGCATACATCAAAGAGATGTATCAATACCGGAAAATCATGGGAGAATATGAAAAAGAGTTTCAGGATCTTCAAAAGAGTACTATGCCTGACTATATGAAACAAAACATGGCGGACAACATCATGGGAAAAGCTCAGGCAACCGAACTGGCACATAAAACCTATCAGGAAGATCTTATCAAAACCCACGAAGGCAATCTATTGGCCTCTATCGTCAAGGCAGGATTAGAAATTCCGCCTCCGCCACAAAATTTCTATCAAAATCGGATGCTTCTATACAGCTATTTTGCAGAACATACTTTTGACTCCTACCCTTTTGAAGACGAACGACTTTTATATACACAGATGACTTCGGACAAAATTAGGGAATATGCAGGTTTACTCTACGAGTTTGAAAACGAAGACGGTGCTCCCTATCTTAAAATGCTACTTAAAAAAATGAGAATCTCTACAAAAACCTATTATCTTTTCTTCGATCAATTGGAAAAAGTATTGGGCTCTATCTATTCTCCCTATCGCTCGGAAGATTTATACATTATCATGTTGCAAGATGCGCTCACACTTCCGGAGCTGGAAGAAGCGAGAAAAGTACGTTACACAAGAGAATTATCCTTAATCAATATCAACCGGAGAGGTTCACAACTTCCTGATTTTGATATTATGTTGGAAAACGACAGCATTACCTCACTTCACAAAATTCAGTGTAATTACATGATCATCTATTTTCAAAATCCAGATTGTCCGACCTGTATTTCCGTAAGAGAAGCTATGGCGAAGATGCCCACCTTAATCCAAGCCGTGAATAACGGGAAAGTTAAAGTGTTGACTATCTATTTTGAAGATAATGAACCGTTATGGAGAAAATATTTGAAAGAGGCCGCCAATCCGAGTTATATCAACGGTTGGAATTACACGCACAATTTAGAGCAAGACAATCTTTTCGACCTCAGGACCATTCCTTATCTTTTTCTTGTGGACAAAGACAAACGCGTAATAAAGAAAGATTTGTTAATTAATGAAATTGAATATTATATCCGGAATTTAAAATAAGGGACCCCTTTCATGAAGAAAAGTGTTCTCTGCGGTTAAGTTCCTCGTGGATTTTGGATGCCAATTCATAGTCTTCACTTTCGATGGCTCCTGTAAGCAAATCTTCGAGTTCAGGAACGGTCATTTCTTCTAATTTTTGTTTAATAAACTTATCATACTCTTCGACTTCTCCGACCTCTTCTTCCTTATCGAAAGGAAGGTCGTTTTTAGAAGCTGAAGGGGCCAATCCCACTGTTTCAAAAATAGATTCTTCTATAAAAATCGGGGCTGAAAATTTAAGAGCAAGCGTAACGGCATCAGAAGTACGAGCATCAATTTCAAATGAATTTCCTTCTTGATTTTGCATGATTATATGGGCATAATAGACTCCGGCTTCAAACTTCCAAATAATAATTTTCTGAAGAAACATCCGGCAATAGTCTGCCAATTGTGCAAACAAGTCGTGAGGGCCGGGACGATGGGGTTTAATTCTATTGAGTTCAAAAACGACGGCTCTGGCTTCGCTGATGCCAATAATCACAGGAACAAATCTGTCTCCACTCTTCTCTTTCAAAATCAGGGCAAATGCTTCCCCCTGGGCTTGAGAACTTTGTACATCCGAAACTTCCAACTCTATATATGCCATACAAAAGAGTAATTGAACGATATGAATGCAAAGATAATACTATTTTTTCATAAGTGGGTTTTCCTTTAAAATAAAAGAGCTTATAAAATCGTTTTGTAACATATTCTATTGTAAAGAGGAATAGAATAAAGAAAATCGTATATAAAAAAATTGGTGTAACTTTGCAAAAAATATGAATTTCATGAGCTTACGGACCATAATTTTCTTCATCGGATTGGTATTGGGGGTTATCCCCCCAGCGGTATCTCAGGTTGGGGGAAATCAAACCTATAACTTTTTGAAATTCAGCAATTCCTCAAGGCAAGCCGCATTAGGAGGAAATTTGATTTCCGTCCACCATGCGGATCCGTTCATTGCTTTGTACAATCCTTCCATGCTCTCTCCTGATTTTCACACTTCGTTAGCGGCTAACTTCACTGACTATTTTTCCAATGCCGGTTACGGATCATTTGTGTATGCGCACCATTTCAAAAAAGCCGGTTCTTTTGCGTTTTCCCTGCAAACAGTGGGTTATGGATCATTCACGCAAACAGATGAAAGTGGGAACACGCTGGGTTCATTTACGGCCGGTGATTATGCACTGACCACCGCTTGGGGCCGCCAATTAGACAGCAATTTTTCAATCGGAGCCGCACTCAAATTGATATATTCGGGATACGAATCATACAATTCTTTCGGATTGGCCGTAGATGTAGCAGGGACCTATTATCATCCGGACAAGCAAATTTCGCTTACCCTTTTGGTTCGCAATGCAGGGTCACAATTAAAACCTTATATAACCGGAAGGTTTGAGCCGCTCCCGTTTGACATACAGTTGGCATTTTCCCAACGATTGGCACATTTACCCGTCAGATACCATATTTCATTACACTCATTATACAAATGGAATATGGCATACGTCGGAGAAAAAGATCCCTTATTGGAAAAAGACGGAATGACCGGAGCATACAAATATCCGTCAGATGCCTCTCGGTTTTTCGACAATTTTTTTCGCCATTTCGTTTTTGGAGTTGAAATCATACCGATTAAATATTTATCATTACAATTAGCTTACAATCATAATCGCCATCAAGAGATGAAAATCCCGCAGAAAAGAACTTTAGCGGGTTTTTCCTATGGATTTACCGTAAACATCTCCTCCATTCAGATCGGATTTTCGCGGGCACATTTTGCCGCCGGAGCCACCCCGAACTACTTTACCTTTGCGGCCAATATTGACGAATTATCTCAACTGACCAAACAACGCAAGACCAAAAAATTGCAGCGCCTTCATGAGTAAATTTTTAAAACGTACTCCATTTATTACCGAAGACGGTTCCGCCTCATTGCGTTTGGATGAACTACCGGAACACTATCATTCAATGCATGGCGCCTACAGAGAATCAATGCACATTTATATCAAATCCGGGCTTCATTTCTTTCCGGATTTCGCCGTGATTAAAATTTTGGAAATGGGATTCGGCACCGGATTAAATGCTGCGCTCACTTTATGCAACAAGGGAAACCGTCTTATTAACTACCACACGATAGAAGCTTATCCGTTAACTCTTGAGGAAGTGGGACTACTCAATTATAAAACATATATAGGAGATAAATATTATTCGGAATTTCTTAGGATGCACAGTGTTCAGACAGGAGAAAAAATATGCATAGACAAGGGATACGAGTTCACTAAAACCATCAATACAATGGAACATACTGAACTTGAGGGTGGATATCAACTTATATATTATGATGCCTTCGGTCCGGAGATACAACCGGAACTATGGACGGCGAAAGTGTTTGACAAGTTATATGCTGCAATGGCTTCAAATTCTATACTGGTCACTTATTGTGCCAAAGGGAGTGTTAAAAGGAACATGAAAGCCGCCGGTTTTGAGGTAGAATCTTTAGAAGGGCCACCCGGAAAACGGGAAATCACGCGATGTTTCAAAAAATAAAAATCTAAAATTCATACAGTTACATTTTTTTTATAAAAAAAGATACTATAGACCATTATTTCTATTTAAAAAAAGAGTATTTTTGCAGCCTGAATTTCAAGTTCAACACGTTATTTGAAAACTGAAGAACTATTTTACAAGCCGGTGTAGCTCAGTTGGCCAGAGCAGCTGATTTGTAATCAGCTGGTCGGCGGTTCGAATCCGTCTACCGGCTCCAATAGTTGGGAGGGTACCAGAGCGGTCAAATGGGGCAGACTGTAAATCTGTTGGCGAAGCCTTCGGAGGTTCGAATCCTCCCCCTCCCACATTCTTCCTTAAGCGGAAGTAGCTCATTTGGTAGAGCGACAGCCTTCCAAGCTGTAGGTAGCGGGTTCGAGACCCGTCTTCCGCTCAAAACGCCTATCAAACGGCGTTTTTTTTTAGACATTTTTTGATGAAATGATATATCTCCATCAAATTGTAAACCAATAATATGTCCGACGAAATCAGAGTTAATCGTTTTAATATCCTTCCTCCTGTTGTAAAAAATCTATTGATTATTAACGGGTTATTTTTTTTGGCTAAATTTGTTTTGGCTAATATGGGCATTGATTTGGATGCTATATTGGGATTACATTATTTTGGTGCCGGAGATTTTCACCCTTGGCAAATCATCTCATACATGTTTATGCATGGGGACTTTGGGCATCTTTTCTTTAACATGTTTGCACTTTGGATGTTTGGTTCGACCATTGAGAATGTTTGGGGAGGAAAACGATTTTTAATCTATTATTTAATTACCGGAATCGGAGCTGCTTTAATCCATTACATCATCATCTTTTTCCAAATCAGTAGTGAATTAACATTAATCAATCAATTTCTGAATGAACCCGTCTTGCAAAATTTAATCCTGCTTACAGATCAACATCAGTTTCATATTGCCCCTTATTCCGGTGAAATATACACTCAATTTCTCAATTTTGAAGAACATTTCAGACTTTGGCAACTCAATCCTGCAAATTCTGTATATCAAGATTATGCTCATTCATTCATCACAGAATATAAAGAATATTACTTAAATTCTTATAATGTTATCGGTGCTTCCGGCTCTGTATTCGGCTTATTATTGGCTTTTGGAATGATGTTCCCCAACTCCCGCATCTACCTTTATTTTCTTTTCCCCATCAAGGCAAAATGGTTTGTCATTGCTTACGGAGCACTTGAACTCTTTTACGGTGTTACCGGTTCCGCAGATGGAGTTGCCCATTTTGCGCATCTCGGAGGAATGCTCTTTGGGATCATCCTTATCTTGATATGGCGAAGACATGATCGTCTGAATCGCAATCAATACCGCTATTACTAATTTTCTTTAAGATGTTTGCCAGAAATCCTCTTTTTCAAACGCCCAATTTTAGAATGATTCTGAAAGAGTTCTTTCAGAGGCGTTCTGCTCTTAACTTACTGGTAATTATTAATATTGGCGTTTATATAAGCGATCTTCTCTTCCGTGGAATTATGTCCTTGATTGCTTTTCTGATGAACAGCAATATTAATGAAGTGGTTATGAACAGAGTGATTCAGCTTTTGTCGGTTCCGGCATCCTTTGAAACCTTTATTTCTCAACCATGGTCTATCGTTACATCTCTATTTTTCCACATCAGTTTTTGGCATCTTTTGTTCAATATGCTTATGCTTGTTGTTGCGGGGAGAATTTTTAATCAATATCTTAACGAAAAAAAATTAATCCTCACCTATCTTATAGGTGGAATCGCCGGTAATCTTCTTTATCAAATTGCTTATCAAACATTTCCTGTATTTCAAGAGGCATTACCGGATTCGATGGCTATGGGAGCTTCGGGGAGTATCATGGCTATTTTAGCCGCAATTACTGTTTACCGTCCCCGGCATGAATTATTTCTCTTCCTTATCGGCAAAATAAAACTACAATGGATTATGCTCATTTTTGTTCTTTTAGACTTAATAAGCATTCCAGGAGGAAATGCCGGCGGGCATATTGCCCATCTCGGTGGGGCTATGTATGGAGCTATATATAGTTCATTGCTTCTTTTTCAACCATCTAAAATAAAGAAGAAAAAGAAAAAACAAAAATTTTATACTTCCTACACCTCATCTTCAGACAGACCTATTTCCGATGAAGAATACAATACTCGTAAAAAAGAAAAAGAAATGAAAATTGATACCATTTTGGACAAAATTTCCAAATACGGCTACGAAGCGCTCTCCAAAGAAGAAAAAGATTTTCTCTTTTTTGCCAGTAAAAAATAATCTCTTTTCTGTAACTTTTTGCTCCCTTTTGCGTATTACAAGCGTCAAACCAAAAGCATGGAGTCTTTATACCAAAATAGTATTCGAAATTTATTGGCATATTATTTTCAATTGATTGAACATCAAAAAAATGCAAATTTCTCCATCTATGATGAATCATATCAGATTACATTGTATCGGCAAGAACAAAAGATAGTCCAAGCATTTAAACTTCCGGAGAAGATTAAAATTTATCTTTTTCTATACAATCGAGCACGAGTACTGGCAACAGACAAATTAAAAGTGGATAAATTGTACTATGAACTCTCTCTGATTGCAGAAGAGCAAAACACTCAGAAGTTGCTTTCCGATACCCTTAATATTCAAAATGCCCAAAATAACGAAATAGACCCATTTGATTTTCTGCCTGATTTATCTGTTTCCGCAAATAGTTATACGCTATATATTTATAATGAAATCCTTTTAAAAAAAAGAGAACCGGAGGAGGTAATCTGTCAAGAATTTCAACTTCTTAAAAAATTGGATTGTTTAACAGATATCTATCTTCTTTGTTTTGATTCCAACTATCTTGAAAATCCAATCTATCATGAATTAAAAGCATCCGGTTTGCAATTTCTAACAGACTATTTAGAGTGGTTCCATTTAGAATTTCAGTTTTAGTTCAGTTTCTTGTTGTTTTTTTGCATTATAAAACTAATTAATAACAAAATAATGAAGACAAGAATACATAACATCAACCGAATCGGAATCTTTATCCTTCTATTCTTCATAAGTTTTTATAAAGGATATGCACAATCATCAGATATGGGATTTATTATCATGGGAGAAGCCGGGATTGAAGTTAAGGAACGATGGGAATTTTCGCTTAAAGAAGAGATTCGCCTTAACCAATACGGAACAAGATTGGATCGTTTGGCTACTAAAGTCGATATAGGATATATTTTTTGGAAACCGAGACTGGAAATAGGAGGAGCATTTTATTTCATTAATGATATGTCTGAAAACAATACTTTTGATAATCGCTATCGTGTAAATGTAAATTTGACCTATAAAGAGAAAATCAATCAATTTGAGATAAGTTATCGTGCACGTTATCAAAACACTTTTTTCCCAAAAAAGGAAGAAATTGTTCCTAACCCTGAAATGATGTTCCGAAATAAAGTAGAACTTACGTACAGCTTTGAAAAAGTTCCGCTCAGTTTGTTTATTTCCGGAGATCTTTTTCTTACCCTCAACCAACCCGAAAAAAACGGAATCGAATCCATTCGTACCAAATTAGGCGTTGAATATGAAGTAGCGGAGAAACATAGTTTGATTTTTTATCTGAGGGCAGACAATGAATTAATGACTGCGGCTCCGGATAACGCCTATTATCTTGGAATTACTTATAAATTTGATTATTAAACGTCTCGTTTGTAAAGCATCTCTGTTTTTTCCCAGGGCGAAAAAGCGATAGGTGAAAGCTCTTTATAAAATAATATTGTATATTTGCCGCCATAATTATAACTGCGCCGGTCTGAAATTAGCGTTATAACATTCAGAAAACCAATGTTATAGTTTAATAAAAATTTTTAATGGAACCTCAAATAAATGTTTTCTGTCATGAAAAAATCCCCGCTGTTTGTATTATCTATTTTAAGTATTTGCCTTATGATTGCCTGTAAATCTTCGCATGTTACCCCCACGTATATTGACAATACTACCATACAAAATACTATAGACCAAATAGCGAAATCGACAAAACTGGAGCAGGATTTGATTGTTCGCGGGGTTCGCGGAACAGCCGGTCTTTGGACAAAAGAGGATGGCAGTAAAGAGGAGTTCACCGCTTTTTGTTTAAAGAATTTTTGTGCCAATCAAGAAGAAAAAGAGTTGCTGTTCACGAGGATTAGCACACACCTCGAGACCATATTCGGACACCACAACCGCATCTCTATTGAGTTGTTGCGACCTTTGCATGTGACGGGCTACGAAACCCTACCCATTGACGAACAATTTGGTGCGTACGACGGATTGTCTCATTTCGGGGAAGATATGTTTTCGAATAAAATTGCTTTTGTCATTACCCTTAATTTCCCGTTTTATTCTTTGGAAGAGAAAAATCAACACAGCGACAACTGGAGCGAGTTGGAATGGGGCTATGCAAGACTCGGCGACCTTTTTACCGATCGTGTTCCTGCCCAATATCTTCAGGAAATCAATAATGCCACTGCCGCTGCAGACCATTATATTTCCAATTACAATATACATATGGGGATGCTGGTAAATGAAAAAATGGACACACTGTTTCCCAAAGAGATGAAGCTCATTTCGCATTGGGGACTCCGCGATGAACTGAAGTCGAACTATGCCGATAAGGCAAATGGACTGCGCAAACAGGAATTGATTTACTCCGTGATGCAACGTATCATAGACCAAACCATTCCCACGGAAGTGATTGACAAAAACAGTTATATCTGGGAGCCGGTATCCAATAAACTCTACTTGAATCATCAGGTTCAGAAAAGCACTCCGGAAGAGAATAACCGGTACCATCATCTGTTGAACATTTACAAAGCCATGAAGGCCGCCGATAAGTACTATTATACCTATCCGACCTATATTTCCCGTAAATTTGATGAAGAGTTTGAAATATCGCAAAAAGAGACAGAAGCTCTGTTTAAAGAGTTGGTGTCATCGCCGCAGGTAAAAAAAGTCGGTGCTCTTATTGAGCAACGATTAGGAAGGAAACTGAGACCTTTTGATATCTGGTATGACGGCTTTAAGGGACGGAGTGAAATTGCGCCGGAGCAATTAGACCGAATCGTGAGTACGAAATATCCCACGAAGGAAACGTTTGCAGCCGATTTGCCCAATATACTTATAAAACTTGGATTTACAAAAGAAATAGCTGCATTTATCACCGATCATGTAACTGTTGATGCCTCTGTCGGGGCAGGTCATGCGTGGGAATCGAAGATGAAAAGTGATAATGCTATGTTGCGCACCCGAATTGGGGAAAATGGCATGGATTATAAGGGTTATAATATTGGGGTTCATGAATTCGGACATAACGTAGAACAAACTATTTCGCTGCATAATGTTCCCAACTATATGCTTGCCGGTGTTCCAAATACCGCATTTACCGAAGCATTGGCCTTTATTTTTCAATCTAAGGATTTGGAACTTTTAGGGTTAACACAGGAAGACAAAACCTCGGAATATTTGAATACATTGGATATTTTTTGGAGTTGTTATGAGATTATGGGCGTTTCTCTGTTGGATATGAAAGTATGGCAATGGATGTATGACCATCCGAACGCCACCGCCAACGATTTAAAAGAGGCCGTGATTGAACTTTCAAAAGAGATTTGGAATGAATATTATGCTCCGGTTTTCGGCATTAAAGACCAAACCATATTGGCCATCTATTCCCACAGCATTGATGCACCGCTGTATCTTTCGGCCTATCCTTTAGGATATCTCATCCATTATCAATTGAATAATCATTTCAAAGGGAAAGACTTCGGAACAGAGGTTGCGAGAATCTTTGCTTTGGGAAGATTAACACCTCAATTCTGGTTGAAAAAAGCCGTGGGCAGTGAGTTGTCCTGCACTCCGTTGCTGCAGGCCACAGATCAGGCCGTGGAACAATTGAGTAAATAAGCAAAAATAAGTTTTTATTTATTAATATACAGCACCGCTGCTGCAATCTTGGCGGGCTCCGGTAACCGATTGGAGCACGTTGATTTCATCGTTTCGGCGAAGCAACCCGAGAAACGCAAAAATAATGGCCTCTTTAAAATTGACGGTTTCGAGGTCGGGTACCACCACTTGTTTAGAAGTTTCTTTTTGAATAGATTCGACAAGGAATGTATTCAGGGCACCGCCGCCGGTGAGCAATACCTGCGCTCCGGCATGTACCTCCAGCACTTTTCCTATTTGAAACGCAATATGTTCGGTTACGGTTCTCAATTTATCATCTTCGGAACAGTTATTTTTCTCCAAGAGAGGGGCAAAATGAGAATCATACCACTCTTTTCCCAATGATTTGGCCGTTCCCTCTTTTCTGTAATATTCCAATTGATTGAGTTCATTCCATAGTGCAACATGGCGGTTTCCGATGCGAGCCCATTTGCCATCGGCATCATACGGAGCCCCTTTCTGTTCTGCCAGCGTATTCAGCGCCATATTGCACGGAGCAATATCGAAAGCCCTTCGTTGTCCGTTTTCGTTGTAAGAGATATTACAAAAACCGCCAAGGTTGAGACAGAAGTCGTAATTTCCGAATAACAATTGATCCCCAATCGGCACCAACGGCGCCCCTTGTCCTCCAAGTGCCACATCCATAGATCTAAAATCACAAACGGTTCTGATTCCGGTTTTGGCAGCCAATACAGCACCATTTCCAATCTGAGTCGTGATTCCCAAGTCCGGGCGGTGAAACACCGTATGCCCGTGAGAGGCGAGCAACAGTGGTTTGCAGGTTGTTGTTTTCAAGAAGATATTCACGGCATCGGCCATAAAGTTTCCCAAATCAATGTCGAGACGTGTCAGTTCCCAGCCCGACAATTCGGTTGCCCTGGAAAGTTTCGAACGTAAAATCGTTGGATAAGCAACCGTCTCCGCCTTTTCGACCATATAGTGCCACCGGTTGTCTTCTTTACTGAAAAGACACAACGCCATGTCCAGTCCATCAAGCGATGTTCCAGACATCATTCCTAAAACGGGATATTGAGATGGGTTCATAATCACAAATTAACGAACAATAATATCCTTTACCACGGGAAGTCCCACTTCCTCATTAAGCTTATCAATCAGGGCACTTCGCATTCCCATCAATTCAAATCTCAAAGAGGCATTGGTGAGACTCACATATAAAATTCCATTTTTCATTGATACGGAGCGCGTCTGTTTGGCAATAAAATCGCCCATCACATGATGCCAGATCTCCACAACAGTTCGTTCTTTAAAGAGTGTCGTCTTGTTATTTTTCGATAGAAACGACTGAATCAATTCATTAATATTATATTGTGACATGGATAAAAAAAGTAAAGAATAAGTGACAAAAATACATAAAAAAAAGAGTCCTTTCTCAAAATTGTAATAAAATAGTCCAATTTTTCTGATAATCATGATTAGAAAAATAATTCTAACTTTGCGACATTAAAATTAACAATACAAAAGATAATGATACAATTAACATTGAAACGATTACGTAAAATACAGTTGTTTTGGGGCCTTTTTATTGGTATTGGTGCTTATTTTGGTGCTTCTATGATGATTTTCGAACCTACAGGAACTACTTTTAGAATGGTTGAATTGCTTCCTGGTCTTCAAAAGTTGCCATTTGCTGAAATACTCTTTCAGAATTTTTTATTTCCCGGTATATCCTTGCTTATTGTTAATGGATTAACGAATACATTATCGGTTTTTTTAATATTCCAGAATAATAAATATGGAGCTTTATCAGGAATGATATGTGGAATAATACTTATGTTATGGATAAGCATTCAATTTTATATATTCCCGATGAATTTTATGTCAACGCTTTATTTTGTTTTTGGCATTCTGCAAGCCGTAAATGGGTGGATATATTTAAAACAATCCCGATTGGCAGGGGAACAATAAACTGAGAGCGTATTTTTTATATCTTTGCCACTCCAAATATCAACCTTTCGATTCAATTTTCAAGAAATGTACCTCAACCTTAAAGGCAAATTAGTATCATTAGAGAGACCGATAATTATGGGAATTCTTAATTACACGGAAGACTCATTTTATTCGGGCAGCAGATTTACAGATGACGGGGCTGTTTTGAAACGGACGGAACAAATTTTAACGGAAGGGGGCACCATCATTGATTTAGGCGCTGTGTCCACCCGTCCTGGGGCAGTGGCACTGAATGAAGAGATGGAGATGGAACGCATCAAACATATTGTCAACCTGATTATAAAAGCGTTTCCAGAAGCTTTGATTTCCGTTGACACATGGCGTGCTTCCGTGGCTAACATGGCCGTTGGGGAAGGAGCCGCCATGATCAACGACATTTCGGGGAGCACTTTCGATGAAGAAATGGCGACCACCATGGGCAAGTTGCAAGTACCATATTGCATGATGCACACTTCTGCCCCACCAGAAATCATGCAACAACACACCACCTATTCAAATATTATTGCAGACTTACTTCAATTTTTTGGAAAACAAATTGAAAAATTTACACACTCGGGAGTAGCCGATATCATCATCGATCCGGGATTCGGGTTTGGGAAAACGTTGGAAGACAACTATCATCTACTTCAAAATTTAAATGCATTTCAAACACTAGGACTACCCATATTGGTCGGAATTTCAAGGAAATCGATGATCTACAAACTCCTAAACATAAGTCCCGAAGAGTCGCTCAATGGCACAACGGCCTTACATATCGTTGCCCTTCAAAACGGAGCTTCGATATTAAGAGTACATGATGTTGCTGCGGCCCGTGAAGTCATTACTATTTTCAATCAATTACACCATAAGTAAAAAACAACTATGAAAAAAAATATTATTACATTAATCATCTGTTTACTTCCCTTATGGATATTCTCACAAATTCCATACGGAGGATATTATGATGATGCTGTGGGAAAACAACGGGAAGAATTAAAAGCGGCATTGTACGAGATTATAAACAATAATACTATATTGGAATATTCTGCTTTATGGAACTACTTTATTCTCACTGATTCGAAACCAAACGGAAAAGTTTGGGATATTTACTCAGATATCCCGGATAGCACCCCTGCCTACGAATACTTTTTCACCATCAACCAATGTGGAAACTATTCCGGGGAAGGCGACTGTTTTAATCGCGAACATTCCATTCCAAACAGTTGGTTTGGCGGGGAACAATACCCGATGTATTCAGATTTATTTCACCTCTATCCTACTGACGGTTGGGTAAACAATAAAAGGAGCAGTTTCCCATTTGGAGAAGTGAGCAATGCCAATTGGACAAGTACAAACGGCTCGAAGTTAGGGGCTTGCAGTTATCCTGGATATACAGGGACTGTTTTTGAACCCATCGATGAATATAAGGGTGATTTAGCGAGAACCTATTTTTATATGAGTGTTCGTTACAAAAACATTAATTTAGGACAAACAAGTCTTTCTGTTTTTTCAGGAGCAGATTTAGATCCCTGGGCGCTTTCATTATTTATGGAATGGCATTTGGCCGATACGGTAAGTGCAAAAGAGATAGCGAGAAACGAGAAAATATATACCATCCAGAACAATCGAAATCCGTTCATAGATTACCCCGAATTGGCAAGTTATTTATGGGGCAACGACACAACTAATATTTTTGCTCCGTATATCGTTAGTGACATTACCGATTATCAACCGAGAATTACGGAAATATTTCCCAATCCGGCGCATGAAAAAATCACCCTTTTATTTACAGATGTAATAGACGGAAAAATTCATATTACAGACATGGTTGGGCGTGTTGTGATGACCTGTTCCATTGAAAGGACTTCGGAATTTTCAATCAATATTTCAGGACTTCCATCCGGAGTATACACCCTTTTCTTGGAGGAAAAAGAAAGAAAGGAAATAAAAAAATTCATTATATGGTAGAACACCCTTTGTTGAGAATTACAAAAAAGTTTTCATTTGAGATGGCCCATGCCATCACGGGGTATCCCGGTAAATGCAGTCAGATTCATGGTCATTCGTATAAGATGCGCGTTACCATAATTGGGAAAATTTCCGACAAAGATTCCGGCATGGTTATTGATTTTAAGATCTTAAAAGATTTGATAACGGATACCATCATTACTCCATACGATCACAAATTTGTGATTGAAGATACCGGCGAAGGGCGGGAAGTAGCAGTACAGATGGAGAAGATCGGACAGAAAGTTTCACTTTGTCCCTTTCCTCCGACGACAGAGAACCTCCTGATTCATTTTGTAAATAAAATTAAAACCGTTTTACCCGAACACATTCATTTACATTCAGTTTTATTACAAGAAACCGATAATTCTTATGCGGAATGGTATCATGAAGATCAACTTTAACCCTCCTGAATAAGTTGGATCAGATAAAAAAGAATAATCAAATATTTTTTTTATAAAACCACATTGAATTATAAAAATAAAATTGTATATTTGTCGGCTTTTTAAAATGTAAATTTGGAGTAAAAAAGAACAACGGATAAATCTATTTATCATATTGCATTACAATAAATTACATATATAAAATGGTTGAAATAAGGGAGGAGAAGAGTTTTTTTTTATATGAAAAAATGGGATCAAAAGTTTCCATATTCAGTTAGATTTGAAAGAAAATATTATTTCCACCACGAAATAAACAAGAAAAATATCAGAAAATGAAAATAGTAAATTATTTTAAAGAAACTTATGATGAATTGGTACATAAAGTATCATGGCCATCAGCAAAAGACCTTCAGAATAGTGTTGTAGTAGTATCCATTGCTTCCCTAATCATAGCACTTATAGTGTTTTTGATGGATTTACTATTCAATGCGGGAATGGGATTATTATTCCCGGCTGTTTAATTTTCCGGTATGAATTTAGTAATTAACTCCGTCAACAATCTTTAAGCATGGCAGAACTTGAAAAAAAGTGGTATGTTATCCGAACGGTGACCGGAACAGAAAAGAAGGTGAAGCAGAACATTGAGAATGAGGTAGAAGCTTCATTCATCAAGGATTTTGTTTCACGGGTTTTAGTTCCTTCGGAAAAGATATACCAGATTAGAAATGGAAAGAAAATCAGTAAAGAGACGACACTTTTTCCGGGCTACATTTTTGTAGAAGCAATTATGTTGGAAAAGGTAATTTCTATACTGCAGGGAGTTCCGGGAGTATTGGGCTTTGTAGGATGTAAGAAAAAGACTGATCCTCCGGTAGCATTACGTCCGCCGGAAGTAACTCGTATGCTTGGAAAAGTGGATGAGTTGCTGGAACAGGATGAAACGTTTGCACCACTTTTCATTGTAGGAGAAGAGATTAAAGTTATTGACGGTCCTTTCAACACTTTTAACGGGGTAATCGAAGAGATTAACACCGAAAAGAAGAAGCTGAAAGTTATGGTGAAAATTTTCGGGCGAAAGACTCCGCTTGAGTTGAGTTTTTTGCAAGTTGAAAAGGTTTAATAACTAAGTTCGTTTTTTAAAATCGTTACACAAATTAAAAACATTAAACAAGATGGCAAAAGAAGTAGCAGGGCTTATTAAGTTACAAATCAAGGGAGGTGCTGCTAATCCATCTCCGCCTGTAGGACCGGCTTTAGGTTCTAAAGGTGTGAACATTATGGAATTTTGTAAACAGTTTAATGCACGTACACAAGACCTTACAGGAAAAGTGATACCGGTCATTATTACAGTTTACAAAGATAAATCGTTTGATTTTATCACCAAAACACCTCCGGTTGCAGTTCAGTTAATGGAAGCAACCAAAATTCAAAAGGGGTCAGCCGAACCCAACAAGACGAAGATCGCCACAATTACCTGGGATCAGGTGCGTACGATTGCCGAAAGCAAGATGAATGACCTGAACTGTTTTAATGTAGAGCCGGCCATGAGCATGGTTGCAGGAACAGCCAGAAGCATGGGAATCATCGTTAAAGGTGGAGTAAATCCTTTTGAAAATTAATTAATAACAGTAATAACACAAAGATCAAAATGGCTAAAATATCAAAAAAACGCAAAGAAGCTTTTGCTAAATTTGATAAGACCAAAATTTACCCTTTGAACGAAGCTGTTCAATTAGTGAAAGAGATTACCTACACGAAATTCAATTCTTCATTTGATATTGACGTTCGTTTAGGAGTTGACCCTCGTAAAGCCAATCAAATGGTACGTGGTGTCGTAACCCTTCCACACGGAACAGGAAAAGAGGTTAGAGTATTGGCACTCTGTACTCCTGACAAGGAGGATGAAGCAAAAGCAGCCGGCGCTGATTATGTAGGATTAGACGAATATGTTGAAAAGATCAAAAAAGGATGGACCGACATAGATGTAATAATCACCATGCCCAGCGTAATGCCAAAAATTGGTGCGTTAGGAAAAATATTAGGTCCTCGCGGCTTAATGCCTAATCCCAAAGCAGGTACGGTTACTATGGATGTTGGCAAAGCAATCACTGATGTAAAAGCCGGTAAAATTGATTTTAAAGTTGACAAGTACGGAATTATTCATACCGGTATCGGGAAAGTAAACTTTACACCCGACCAGTTGATGGAAAATGTCAAAGAAATGATGTCAACAATTATCAAATTAAAACCGACTTCCGCAAAAGGAACTTATATCAAAAGTATTTTCTTTTCCAGTACCATGAGTCCCGGGGTGCAAGTTGATCCCAAATCAGTTACAGTATAAATTTAAAGCTAAATTAGTATGAAACTAGAACAAAAAAGTCAAATTATTGACGCAATTGCAAAGGATTTAGCTGATTATTCTAATGTATATGTAACAGATATTTCCGGATTTACAGTAGAAACCGTAAACCAACTGAGAAGATTGTGCTTCCGTAAAGACGTTAAAATTAAGGTAGTAAAAAATACTCTCTTAAAACGCGCCATGGAACAATCCGAAGTTGATTTTTCGGAACTTTATCCGGCATTAGAAGGTAGCACTTCCATAATGCTATCCAACACAGGCAATGCTCCTGCAAAATTAATAAAGGAATTTAGAGCAAAAAACAAAAAACCTTTAATAAAAGCTGCATTTATAGAAGAGTGTGCCTATTTTGGAGATGATCAACTCGAAGCACTTTGCAACATCAAATCAAGAGAAGAACTTATCGGAGATATTATTGGATTATTACAATCTCCCGCTAAGAACGTTGTATCAGCTCTTCAATCGAGCGGCGGCAAATTAGCAGGTATCGTAAAAACATTATCCGAAAAGGAATAAGTAAACATTAACAACAATTAATCAAAGTAATTAACCATTTAAAAAATTATAATCATGGCAGATTTAAAAGCATTTGCAGAACAATTAGTTAATTTAACTGTTAAAGAAGTTAACGAATTAGCAAAAATATTAAAAGATGAATACGGTATCGAACCCGCAGCTGCAGCAGTAGCAGTAGCAGGACCGGCAGCAGCAGCCGCTGAACAAGTTGAAGAAAAAACCGAGTTTGACGTAATCCTTAAATCAGCCGGTGCAAGCAAATTGGCTGTTGTAAAATTAGTTAAGGAATTAACCAGCCTCGGACTGAAAGAAGCTAAAGAATTAGTGGATTCAGCTCCTCAACCGGTAAAAGAAGGTATCTCCAAAGATGAAGCAGAAGGTCTGAAAAAATCATTGGAAGAAGCCGGTGCCGAAATTGAAATTAAATAATAAAATATTCAACGGAACAATAGCGTACAACACTTCCATAGCAATATGGAAGTCTTGTACCTTTTGTTATTTTATAGTATTTTTCAATTCTCCTCTCCTCTTAAGGGCTCCTTCTAATCATTAAATGTACGATTCCCCCCCTTTTATTTAGCGAACCTATTAAAAAATAAGAACCTTGGCAACAAAAAATAATAAAAGATATAGTTTTGCAACCACAAAACCATCCGAATATCCGGATTTTTTAGATATCCAAATTAAATCCTTTCAGGAATTTTTCCAAATAGATACTGCTGCCGAACGTAGGAGCAGTGAAGGATTATATAAAGTATTTGCGGAGAATTTTCCTATTACGGACGCTCGCAATAGTTTTGTCCTTGAATTCCTTGATTATTATATCGATGCTCCTCGCTACTCTATGGATGAATGCCTTGAAAGAGGACTAACCTATAGCGTTCCGTTGAAAGCAAAAATGAAACTATCATGCAACGACCTAGACCATGAAGATTTTGATGAAGCAGTCATTCAAGATGTTTATTTGGGTATGGTCCCGTACATGACTCCTCGCGGAACATTTATTATTAATGGTGCCGAAAGAGTAATTGTTTCCCAATTGCATCGTTCTCCGGGTGTCTTTTTTGGTTCTTCATTCCATTCTAACGGATCGCAATTATATTCCGCAAGAATTATTCCTTTTAAAGGATCTTGGATGGAGTTTACTACCGATATTAACAATGTTATGTATGCTTATATCGATAGAAAAAAGAAATTACCTGTTACTACCCTGCTTAGAGCTATTGGTTATGAAACCGATAAAGACATTCTTGATATTTTTAATATCGCTCAAGAGGTTAAAGCAACTAAAGCAAACTTGAAAAAATATATCGGTGAGAAAATTGCCGCTCGCGTCGTAAAAACATGGAATGAAGATTTCGTGGATGAAGAGACCGGAGAAGTGGTAAATATTGAACGTACTGAAGTTCTCATCGAACGTGAAACTTTCCTTGAAGAGAAACATATCAGTCTGATTACAGACGCCAATATAAAAACAGTCTTGTTCCACAAACAAGATGAAAAACAAACAGATTATTCGATTATTTTCAATACTTTGCAAAAAGATCCGACCAATTCGGAAAAACAAGCTATTGAATATATCTATTTACAATTAAGAAATGCGGCTGCTCCTGACGAAGATACGGCCAGATCAGCTTTAGAAAAATTATTCTTCTCGGATAAACGATATGACCTCGGAGAAGTTGGACGTTATCGTATTAATAAGAAATTAGACCTTAATATTCCTGCAAAAACCGGAGTCCTTACAAAAGAAGATATTATCTCTATTATTCGATATTTGGTTGAATTAATTAATTCCAAAACGGATGTCGATGATATTGACCACTTAAGCAATCGTAGAATCAGAACTGTAGGAGAACAACTCTATAACCAATTTGGGGTAGGACTTGCCCGTATGTCACGTACTATTCGCGAAAAAATGAATGTACGTACCAATGAAGTATTTGGTCCTGTTGACCTCATCAACGCCAAAACACTTTCTTCCGTCATCAATTCATTTTTTGGGACTAATCAGTTGTCTCAATTTATGGATCAGACCAATCCACTTTCTGAAATTACACATAAACGCAGAATTTCAGCATTAGGACCCGGAGGTTTGTCAAGAGAACGTGCAGGATTTGAAGTTCGTGACGTTCACTACACACACTATGGTCGTCTCTGTACTATTGAAACTCCTGAAGGTCCGAATATCGGATTGATTTCTTCGCTTTGCGTATTTGCAAAAATAAATAAACTCGGATTTATTGAAACACCTTATCGTAGAGTATTAGAAGGCGTTGTACAACTTGATGAAGCTCCTGTTTATCTCAGTGCCGAAGAAGAAGAAAATAAATCAATTGCACAAGCCAACACTCCCATTGACGCAAAAGGTGTGATAATCAGTGACCAAATTAAAGCTCGTAGATTGGCGGATTATCCTATTCTTGCAAAAAATGAGGTTGACTTAATCGATATTGCTCCGAATCAAATTGCCTCTATTGCAGCTTCCTTAATTCCATTCTTGGAAAATGATGATGCAAACCGTGCATTAATGGGTTCTAACATGATGCGACAAGCGGTTCCATTACTAAACCCCGAAGCACCAATCGTAGGTACTGGTCTTGAAGCTCAAGTAGCAATTGACTCCCGAGTGTTGCTTCGCGCTGAAGGTAGCGGTATAGTTGAATTTGTAGATGCACAACAAATTATCATCAAATACGACAGAACCGAATACGAAAACTTAGTGCGTTTTGATTCTAATATTAAGACTTATTATCTCCAGAAATTTAGAAGAACTAATCAAAATACATGTATCAACCTAACCCCGATTGTAAAAAGAGGACAACGTGTACAAAAGGGTGATGTGCTTACGGAAGGTTATGGCACAAAAGAAGGCGAATTGGCATTAGGAAGAAATTTGAGAGTTGCATATATGCCTTGGAAAGGATATAACTTTGAAGATGCCATCGTGATTTCAGAAAAAGTGGTAAACGAAGATATCTTTACCTCAATTCATATAGAAGAATTTACTCTCGAAGTTCGTGATACTAAACGCGGTATTGAAGAATTAACTAATGATATCCCAAATGTTTCCTCCGAAGCAACCAAAGATTTAAGAGAAGATGGATTGATTCGCATCGGTGCAGAAGTAAATGAAGGGGATATTCTGATTGGTAAAATTACACCAAAAGGAGAATCTTATCCTACTCCCGAAGAGAAACTACTCCGCGCAATCTTTGGAGATAAAGCCGGGGATGTTAAAGATGCTTCTTTAAAAGCTCCCCCATCCATGAAAGGGGTTGTAATCGGAGCAAAATCTATGTCTCGTCTGATTAAAGATAGAAAATCAAAATCAAAAGATAAAGATATTGTAAAAGAGATAGACTCTGCTTATAATAAAAAATTGGCTGTCCTTAGAGATGCAATTGTTTCTAAATTATATAAACTTTTAGAAGGAAAAATAGCTCATAATATTTATGACAACGCTAAAAATGTGGTGATTCAAAAAGGGGCTAAATTTTCTCAAAAATTATTGGGAACTATCAATTATTCAACTATTGCAGTATCAAAGTGGACTAACGATAATAAAATAAACAATTGTGTTGCTGAAATTATCAAAAATTATCTTATTGAGGAACGGGAATTAATGGCGAAAATGATTCGCGAAAAATTTGATGCAACGATTGGGAGTGAATTACCGAACGGGATCGTTCAAATGGCTAAGGTTTATGTTGCCAACAAGCGAAAACTGAAAGTTGGGGATAAAATGGCCGGTCGACACGGGAATAAAGGTATTGTCGCCAAAGTAGTAAGAGCTGAAGATATGCCCTTCTTGGCAGACGGAACTCCTGTAGACATTGTTCTCAATCCGCTAGGGGTTCCTTCTCGTATGAATTTAGGACAGATTTACGAAGCAATTTTAGGATGGGCCGGAAAAGAGTTGGGAATGAAATTTGCCACTCCAATTTTCGATGGGGCTACTAACGAACAAATTAATGAACTTTTGTCCAAGGCGAATCTCCCTGAAAACGGAAGTATCGAATTGTATGATGGAGGAACCGGTGAAAAGTTCCACCAAAAAGTTACTGTTGGGTATACATATATGTTTAAACTGCATCACATGGTTGATGATAAAATGCATGCCCGTTCTATTGGACCTTATTCCTTAATTACCCAGCAACCACTCGGTGGTAAAGCTCAATTCGGGGGACAACGTTTCGGGGAAATGGAAGTATGGGCAATCGAAGCATTCGGTGCAGCAAATATACTTCAAGAAATCCTGACTGTTAAATCAGACGATGTCATCGGCAGAGCTAAAGCTTATGAAGCAATCGTGAAAGGCGATAATATGCCGGTTCCGGGATTGCCTGAATCGTTCAACGTTTTAGTGAACGAGTTACGTGGATTATCGCTGGATATTAAGTTTGATTAATCATTTTATAAGAACCTTTTTAATTTTTAAAATATATGGCTTTCAGAAAAGACAGTAATACAAGAAAAGAATTTTCAAACATCACCATTAGCTTGGCATCACCCGAATCAATTCTGGAACAATCCAAAGGGGAAGTGTTGAAGCCTGAAACCATCAATTATAGAACATATAAACCCGAACGCGACGGATTGTTTTGTGAAAAAATCTTCGGGCCTGTGAAAGATTGGGAATGTCATTGCGGAAAATACAAACGAATTCGTTATAAAGGGATCGTTTGTGACCGTTGTGGTGTTGAAGTTACTGAAAGAAAGGTGAGAAGAGAAAGAATGGGACATATTCAATTGGTCGTTCCGGTTGCCCATATCTGGTTCTTCAAAACTCTCCCTAATAAAATTGGAGCATTGCTTGGACTTACTTCAAAATTAATTGACTCCATCATCTATTATGAAAAATATGTCGTAATTCAAGCCGGGATGGCTGAATCTGAAAAAGTGACTCGACTAACTTTGCTGACTGAAGAAGAATATTTTGAAGTTCTTGATACGCTTCCTGCAGAAAATAGAATGCTTGACGATTCAGACCCCAATAAGTTTATTGCTAAAATGGGAGCAGAAGCATTGTACGACCTATTATCTCAATTAGACCTCGATAAAGAATCCTATGCTTTAAGAGATCGCGCCAATACGGAAACTTCTCAACAACGGAAACAAGATATTCTCAAAAGATTGCAAGTTTATGAATCTTTCAGAGATAGTCGTAAAAGAGCTATAAATAAACCGGAATGGATGATTATTAAAATTATCCCCGTCATACCTCCTGATTTACGTCCGCTTGTTCCATTGGATGGTGGTCGCTTTGCTACTTCCGATTTGAATGATCTCTATCGCAGAGTTATCATTAGAAATAATCGTCTCAAAAGATTGATTCAAATTAAAGCTCCCGATGTGATTATGCGTAATGAAAAACGTATGTTACAAGAAGCTGTTGATTCTCTATTTGATAATTCAAGAAAAGCTAATGCGGTTAAGACTGAATCTAATAGAGCCCTCAAATCACTATCCGATAGTTTAAAAGGAAAACAAGGTCGATTCCGTCAAAATCTTCTTGGAAAACGTGTAGACTATTCGGGACGTTCTGTAATTGTTGTAGGTCCTGAATTGCATTTGAATGAATGTGGTTTGCCAAAAGATATGGCTGCTGAACTTTTCAAACCTTTCGTTATCAGAAAAATATTGGAAAGAGGAATTGTAAAAACTGTTAAATCTGCTAAAAAAATTGTTGATAGAAAAGAACCTGTTGTATGGGATATTCTTGAAAATATTCTTAAAGGACACCCGGTTTTACTAAACCGTGCTCCTACCCTGCACCGTTTAGGAATTCAAGCTTTCCAACCCAAATTGGTGGAAGGGAAAGCAATCCGTTTACACCCCCTTTGTTGTACAGCTTTCAACGCAGACTTCGACGGAGACCAAATGGCTGTCCATGTACCTCTTGGAAATGCAGCAGTCCTTGAAGCTCAAATGTTGATGTTGGCATCACATAATATTTTAAATCCTGCAAATGGAGCGCCAATTACCGTTCCCTCTCAAGACATGGTTCTCGGACTCTATTATATTACGAAAGGATTAAAATCAACTGACGAATATAAAGTTCCCGGAGAAAATAAAGTATTTTATTCCCCTGAAGAGGTAATCATTGCCTATAATGAAAAGAAAGTGCATCTTAATGCATATATCAAATGTAAAGTTAACTTAAAAGGTGACGACAATTTGGTATTAACTGAAACTACCGTAGGAAGAGTATTGTTCAATCAGGTTGTTCCTTCCAATTTTGGATATATCAACGAAATTTTGACAAAAAAATCATTACGTGATATTATCGGTTCTGTCTTGGCAAAATCAGGAAATGCAGCAACTGCAAAATTCCTTGATGATATTATGGGATTAGGATTCCGAATGGCTTTTGAAGGAGGTCTTTCATTTAATTTAGGAGATGTATTAATTCCTGAAGAAAAAGAAGAACTCATTAAAAAAGCAAATGACGAAATTAATTCAATTAAAAATAGTTATCTAGAAGGATGGATTACTCCTACGGAAAGATATAACCAAGTAATTGATGTTTGGTCTCATACCAACCGGAAATTGAGTGATATCCTTATGAAAAAGGTTGCTGAAGATAGACAAGGGTTTAATCCTGTATATATGATGCTTCACTCCGGAGCCCGTGGATCTAAAGAACAGATTCGTCAGCTCGCAGGTATGCGTGGATTGATGGCTAAACCGACAAAAGCCGGTTCCACAGGCGGTGAAATTATTGAAAATCCTATTTTGTCAAACTTCAAAGAGGGGCTCTCTGTTTTGGAATACTTTATTTCAACTCACGGTGCTCGTAAAGGGTTGGCCGATACAGCATTGAAAACTGCAGATGCTGGTTATCTAACACGTCGACTCGTTGATGTTTCTCACGATGTGATTATTTCTGAAGAAGACTGCGGTACCTTAAGAGGAATGACTATTTCTGCACTTAAGAAAAATGAAGAAGTTATGGAGTCTCTCTACGACAGATTATTGGGAAGAGTAACACTTCATGATATTTATCATCCAAGTTCAGGAGAATTAATTGCGAAAGCAGGGGAAGAATTAACTGAAAAATTATGTAGAATTATTGAAGATTCTCCTATAGAAGAAGTTGAAATCCGTTCAGTTCCGACCTGTGAATCCAAACAAGGAGTATGTCAAAAATGTTATGGTCGTAATCTTGCAACAGGGAAGATGGTTCAAATTGGTGAAGCGGTTGGAGTTATTGCAGCTCAATCCATCGGGGAACCCGGTACTCAGTTGACATTGAGAACATTCCACGTCGGTGGGGTTGCCGGTAATATTGCCGCAAACAGCCGCATCGTAGCTAAATATGAGGGTGTTTTAAGTATCGATGAACTCAGAGCTCTTGAAAAAGTAGATGCCAATGGCCAAACCTATTATAAGGTAATCGGACGTTCTGCTGAAATGAAAATTATTGATTTAAAAACTTCAATTGCTCTTTCTTCCGCAAATATACCATACGGAGCTAATTTATACTTTAAACACGGAGATCAAGTTAAAATTAAAGACTTGATTGCAGATTGGGATCCATTTAACGCCCTAATCCTTTCCGACGTTCCGGGAAAAGTAGAGTATCGTGATATTATTGAAGGGGTTACTTATCGTGTAGAAACAGACGAACAAACGGATACTCATGATAAAGTAATTGTGGAAAGTCGTCTCAAAACGAAGAATCCAAGTATTTTAATTATCGATAATGACGGAAATTTGATTAAGAATTTTGACCTTCCTGTTGGCGCCCGTTTAACAGTATCAGAAGGACAAATCATTCAATCCGGAGAAATTTTGGTTAAAATACCTCGTTCCTTCGGTAAAACAAGTGACATTACAGGCGGTCTACCCCGGGTAACAGAGCTCTTTGAAGCAAGAAATCCCTCCGATCCGGCTATCGTTGCTGAAATTGACGGAGTTATCTCTTTTGAGAAAAAATTAAAACGTGGTAATAGGTCTGTGAAAATTACCTCCCGAACCGGTGAAGAAAAAACATATCTTATCCCTACTGCCAAACAGATTTTGGCACAAGAAAATGACTTTGTAAAAGCCGGAACACCTCTTTCCGAAGGCGCACTCACGCCATCCGACATTCTCTCTATCAAAGGACCTATGAAAGTACAAGAATATATCGTGAATGAAATTCAGGATGTGTATCGTAATCAAGGGGTTAAAATTAATGACAAACATTTTGAAGTAATTGTTCGTCAAATGATGAGAAAAATGGAAATTGAAGATCCGGGTGATACGAAATTTTTACAAGGAGAATTGGTTAATAAAATTGATTTCCAAGAAGAAAATGATTCAATCTGGGATAAAAAAGTTATTATTGATGAAGGAGATTCTACTGAATATATGAGAGGGCAAATCATCAATGCTAAAAAACTCAGAGATGAAAACTCACTTCTCAAACGTAGAGACCTTAAACCTATCCAAGTAAGAGATTCAAGACCTGCAACCGGGAAACCGATTCTTCAAGGGATTACAAGAGCTTCACTCCAAACACGAAGCTTCTTCTCCGCCGCTTCATTCCAGGAAACAACAAAAGTATTGACCGAAGCAGCCATTAACGCAAAAATGGATACTTTATCCGGAATGAAAGAAAATGTTATTGTAGGACATTTAATTCCTGCCGGAACAGGACTCAAAAAATACCAAAATATTTTGGTCGGTTCCATGAAAGAATATGAAAGCCTTATGGCTTCCAAAGAATAAGTATTTTCACCATATAGAAGGGGCAAAAGCTCCTTCTATATTTTAAATTTATACAGGATGCAAGAACAAAAAATTGAAATTAACATTAAAGAGGAAATTGCCCACGGCATCTATTCCAATTTAGCCATTATTACCCATTCCAATGTGGAATTTATCGTGGACTTTGTATCCGTAATGCCGGGAATACAAAAGGGTGAAGTTCGCTCCCGTATCATCCTTACCCCCCAAAATGCAAAACGTCTCCTCAACGCACTCGGAGATAACCTAAGGAAATTTGAAGAACAAAACGGCGAAATTAAAGAAATTGCGCACGAAAATATTCCCATTATTACCAATAACGGAGGTTTAGCTTAGGCTTAATTTATTTTTAATGATAGATCGTACCTGGACCCTCTTTCTTGATCGTGACGGTATCGTAAACGAAAGAATTGTCGGGGGATATGTTAAAGATTTTAATCAATTTGTTCTGAAAAACGATTTTCTTGAAGCAATGCCCAAGTTAAATTCTCTTTTTGGAAAAGTAATTATTGTAACTAATCAACAGGGTGTCGGAAAAGGATTGGTTTCTTTGAATGAAGTTAATATGATCCATGACTCATTGCTAAAAGAACTGTCCTTAAAATCTATTTCTATAGATAAAATATACGTTTGCCCCCATTTAGCACAAATGCACTGCAATTGCAGAAAGCCTGAAATTGGAATGGGGTTACTTGCTCAAAAAGATTTTCCAGACATCTCATTTTCAAAATCGGTTATGATTGGAGACTCGCTTTCCGATTTAATTTTCGGAAAACGTTTGAAAATGAAAACAGTTTATATTCCGGAATCAAATACTGCTATTCCCACTGAAGTTTTTGATTATGCCGATTATATTTGCAATAATTTGGTCGATTTTTATAAATTAATTGAATAATGGGAACTAAAATCCTTTTTTGGCTTATTTTTTATCCCCTCTCTTTACTCCCATTAAGACTGCTTTATGCATTTGCTTACATATTCTATTTAATTAGTCATTACTTAATAAAATACAGAAGAAAAGTAATTACCGATAATTTACAACACTCCTTTCCGGAAAAAAGTATCAAAGAAATTGCCGAATTAAGACGATTGTTTTATCATCATCTTGCTCATATTGCAGCAGAAATGATGAAAATGCTTACAATCAGTCAAAAAGAACTTAAAAAAAGATATTATTGCACCAATCCTGAATTGGTAAATCATTATTTTGAACAAGGGAAAAGTGTCATTCTCATGTCAAGTCATTACAATAATTGGGAATGGATGGTGCTGAGTCTTGATAGTTTGTTTCAACATCACGGAATTGGCGTCGGAAAACCCAATTCGAATAAAGTATTTGAAAAACTTATCAATAAAGCCCGGACCCGCTATGGTACAGAAGTGGTCTTTGCGAACTCGGTGCGGGAAACTTTTGAACATTATGAACTTAACGGTCCTCCTGCTGCCTATATGATGCTTAGCGACCAATCTCCCGCAAACCCCAACAAATCATATAAAACATCATTTCTTAATCAACCTTCTGCAATTCTATTCGGCAGTGAATATTTTGCAAAAAAATACAACCTTCCTGTGCTCTATTATCGAGTTATAAAAGATAAACCGGGTTTCTACCGTATTGAAGTTGAACTAATTAGTGACGCTCCAAACGAAACAAAACATGGTGAAATTACGGAAAAATATATCCAACTTCTTGAAGATACGATACGTCAAAAACCCGAATATTGGTTATGGAGCCATAAAAGATGGAAACACAAAGTAGAACTTGATTCATAATGAACTATGAAAATTCCAGATGATTCTACTCGTAGTTTTATTCAACTACATAGACATGATAATATTCATAATTTAGCTTTACAAAACGAACGTTATCCGGATGTTGATATGGATTTGGCACTTCGTCAAATTGCAGGGTTTCAAAAAGCAAAATTAAAATTACCTTCATTAGCAACCTGCAAATATTTCTATTATCCCTCATCAGAAGCTCTTGAACAATGTTCCTCAGAACAAACAGCCTCTTACAAAAGCAGGCTGCTTAAAGGAGCGACTGTTATTGATTTGACAGGCGGACTCGGCATTGATACCTTTTATTTTGCTCGTGAAGCAACTAAAGTAGATTATGTAGAACAATATATTGAATTGTGTGAAATCATGCAGCATAATTGCCAAGAGTTGGGATATTCCAATGTTACAGTGCATCATGAATCCGCCGCTCAATATTTACAACGTTCAATAGGTGCTGACACCCTCTATCTGGACCCCTCACGGCGTATTCATGAACGAGGAAAAATTATTGATCCTTTAGATAGTGAACCAAATCCTATTCATCTTAAAGATTTGCTAATGAATAAGGCAGTTCAAAGGGTTATAATCAAACTTTCTCCAATGGCAGATATAAAAAAAACACTTGTGTTACTGCCGGAAACTTCAGAAATTCACGTGGTAGCAGTTCAAAATGAATGTAAAGAATTGCTGTTTATTTTAGATAAAAATCCTTCTTCTTTAAAAATAACAACAATAAATATTGATATTCCAAACACATACCAATTTATTTTTACAGAAGAAGAAGAGTTGAATGCCCTGCCAGAACTTGCTTCTGAACCGCAACAATATATATACGAACCCAATAGTGCAATTCTTAAAGCAGGTTCATTTAAATCCATTGCAACACGTTTCGGATTGAAAAAATTTCATCAGCATAGTCATTTATATACCTCCTCGGAATTATTATCTAATTTTCCCGGAAGATCATTCAAGTTTATTGATGTAACGACTTTTCAAAAAAAAGAACTTCGCAATTTTCTAAAAGGAATTCAACAAGCCAACGTCGCAATCAGAAATTTCCCAATCTCTGCAGAAGTTTTAAAAAAGAAATTAAAATTAAAGGATGGCGGTGAACTATTTATCTTTGGAACTACAGATAAAAATGGAAAACATCTGCTCATAAAATGCACGAAAGTTAGTGTTAATTCCTAAAACTTTTTGATTAACTTATCTCTTAATTCTGATTTTTCTTTTTACGAATAAAAAATAGCCAACCTATTCTAAAAAATAATTCTATATTTGCATAGAATAATTCAAATGAATTATTTCTGTTTTAGAAGTTTTTTTTTTGATTTGCCAAATTTAATGGAATATAATTATGGAAATCTTACAAAAAAAAAGAAAAACTACAGGAATATTTATTGCTGAAGAAAATGGAATGGAGGTAGGAAGAGTGAATTATAATTGAAAAAATTGCTAAAA